>NZ_VVIN01000099.1:0-6280 GCF_008711145.1 Arenibacter lacus | reverse complement strand
AGAAAAAGGGACGAATAATGGTACCTCAACAGATTTTGATGGAAAATACACCATTGATGTTGCCAATACGGCTACCTTAGTCTTTTCTTCATTGGGATTTACAACTAAGGAAGTAGCAGTGAGCGGTAAATCTACCATTAATGTTACTTTGGAAGAAGATGCCGAGCAATTAGGAGAAGTAGTAGTAACCGCTTTAGGTATTAAAAGGGAGGCCAAGGCAATAGGTTATGCTATGACAGAGGTGCAGGGAGAAGAATTAGCAAGATTAAATGTGGTAAATCCTGTTCAATCTTTACAAGGAAAGAGTCCGGGGGTTAGTATAGGGGCTTCTGATGGTGGAATGTTTGGAAGTTCCAAAATACAAATCCGTGGTATTTCAACATTAAATTCCAATAACAATCAACCTATTTTTGTGATTGATGGTGTGATTTTGGAGAACGCTACATCTAATGCCAGTGCAGACTGGAATGCTTCTTCCAATGATTACGGTAATATCTTGAAAAATCTAAACCCAGATGACTATAAGACTGTTTCTGTGTTAAAAGGTGCAGCAGCAACAGCGTTGTACGGTTCTAGGGGGATTAACGGGGTGGTGCTGATTACAACCAAGGATGGATCAGGAAGTCGAGGTTTAGGAGTATCTGTTAAACAGTCAGTTGGATTTGATATAGTTTATAAGGGGCCTGCCTTACAGAATGAATATGGACCAGGAGCTTTGGCTGGTTATATAAATTATGGTGATAAAGATGGTTCTGATAATTATTATAATTGGGATACAGAACAGTTTTTTTACAATAACGATGGAGTAGCCACGCTTCGTAACCATCCATGGGGATGGGCTGGATTTGGTCCGAGATTTGACGGTAGACCAATTGAGGATTATGACGGTACAATGATTACTTACGATCCGCAAAAGTCTAATATGTTGGATGCTTACACTACGGGTATCAATACAAATACCTCGGTTGCTCTAAGTGGTGGAAATGAACACGGGAATTTTTATCTTTCCGATTCGTATACAGATAGAACTGGTACATTACCAAATAATTCCTTCAAAAGAAACTCCTTATTGTTTAGGGGGTCGTATAATTTGTCTGAATGGTTACGCGCAAGTGCTTCCATATCTTTCACCAATTCAAATTCACATAATCCAAGAAATGATATTTCGCAAAGTTTTTTTGATGGGACTTTTGGAAGAGCCTACAATACAAAAAAGTATATGCAAAATAAATATTGGCAAGCTTCACACGGAGGAGTTCCCCATGCAAATTATGGGGATGAATATACAGATGTTCCTAATAGGGGATTATGGTTTGCTTATGAAAACAACAATAGTTATAACAAGGAAACTGTTGTGAGGCCAATTGTGACTCTGGCAGCTGACGTAACAGACTGGTTAACAATTACCGCAGAGGGTAATATGAATCATTATACCACTGACTTTGAAAATAAAGAGTTAGGTGCGGGTTTTGCCAATGAAGGAGGTTATTATGAATTGAAGCATGCTAAGGATGTAAGTAAAACGGGTAAATTAACTTTTAATCTTAAAAAAGAATTCACAAATGATCTGTCAGCTAATTTATTGTTAGGTGGGGAAATTTGGGAGCAAGAGAAATCATTTACGAGAGGTTGGACAGACGGAGGATTAATCGTTCCAGGTAAATTTTATCTTGGAAACTCACTTAGAACTCAAAAAGGTGAAGGACGTGTTTATGCTACAAAACAGCTTAACTCCGCTTATTTTTTAGGTAGTTTGGCATATAAGAATCAGCTTTTCTTAGATATAACAGGGCGAAATGACTGGTCTTCTGCGTTAGTTTATACTGACGGCACCGGTAACAACTCATACTTTTACCCTTCTGTTTCTGGTTCTTGGATATTCAGTGAGACTACGGGAACTTCGAATTGGTTTACTTTTGGTAAGGTACGTGCTTCATGGGCACAAGTGGGTAGTGATACTAGTCCTTATTCGATTAATAGAGGATATGGACAAGGGAGTATAGATAATGGTGGTAATTTTGTTTACACCAACACAGTGAACACTACACTAGTTGATAGATCTATAAAACCTGAACTCAAAGATTCATATGAGATTGGGGCGGATGTCCGATTTTTTAATAACCGTTTAGGTTTTGATGTCGCATATTATAGTGAGACCATCTCCGAGCAAATAGGAAATGTGCCATTGCCTTCTGAATCAGGGTATAGTAGCCTTTTAACGAATATTGGTACTTTGACTAATTCTGGAGTAGAATTGATGATTACGGGAACCCCTGTAAAGGCTAACGACTTTAGTTGGAATTCTACTTTTAATTATTGGAATAATACTACCAAAATAGATGAGGTGCATCCTGATTTTGGAGAGTATAAAAGCCTAGGTGGAAGTATTAGTTATGGTAATTTCCGTGTAGGATCTGTTGCTTTTGAAGGAGGAGAATATGGTGTGTTGTATTCTGATAGTGCACCTAAGAAATTTCAATCATCTGATCCGAATCATCCAAATAATGGCAAGAACCAATTAATTTGGGTGGATTCTAGAAGAGGCGCCTACTTTGAAAGAAGTGGAGAGGCTGAAAAAGTTGGAAAGATTCAACCAGATTTTGAAGGTTCATGGAATAATGAATTTAATATCGGAAACTTTAATATGTCTATTTTATTGGATGCTCGTTTTGGAGGTCATATGGCTTCCTATTCCAGTAGGTATGGTACTGCATATGGATTTTTGGAAACTTCTTTATACGGTAGAAGCCCAGAACATGGAGGTGTAACCTGGACCTCTAATTATGACGATGTTAATGGAAAGCAGTTTAGTGACGGAATAATCCCTGACGGTGTATTTGCCGAGGGACAAACTGTGACTACCCCCAGCGGTTCAACTGTGGACGTTGGTGGTATGACGTATCAAGAAGCTTTTGACGCGGGACACGTTGAGCCAACACATGCTAGTTACTACCACTACCGTTTAAATTCTTGGGGTAATGGGGTGATTAATGATAATTGGTTTGCAGAGGTGAAGTATATTGCTCTTAGGAATATTTCTATGGGGTATAACCTCCCCAAAATGGCTGCAAATAAAATGGGCGCTAGAAATGTTTATTTAGGCTTAAATGCTAGAAACGTAGCTTACTTGTACAATTCAATGCCAAATAATATTAATCCAGAAAGCTTTAGAGGAACTACTAGTACTGAGTCTTTCTTAGAGCGCTCGTTTAGCCCCTATATGGCTAGCTACACATTTTCAATTGCGATTGATTTTTAATATTAAATAGTTAAAATGATGAAAGAAACATATAAAATATTCCTTATTCTATTGGCAACAATGTTGGTGGGATGTGATAAAGATGAGTTTGCTAAGTTAAACAGTGATCCATCAACCCTAGCCGAACCTGATCTAAGGTATTCTACAGCTAAGGTCATAAACGATATGTACACCAATGATTACTTGCTTTGGTTTTACACTAATTTCGATTACGTTTATCCTTGGAGTCAGATTACTGGTACCGGAGTAGGAAATTCGGAAACCTTTGTAGAAATGGCAGCTCAGGGTGGTGCACAATATGTGTATGGAATTATTCCTAATGCCAAAGATATTCGTGCTAAAATTGCAGCTTTGCCCGAGGAAGAGAAGGCGATGATGCGAGGTATAATAGGTGTTACTTATGCAGCTCAAATTGCAACTGCTTTAACACAAACCGATTATACTGGGGCTATGGTGTATACTGAGGCGGGATTAGCACCATATACAAATCCTCCTTTGATTACTCCTGCATATGATCAACAAGAATTATTATTTGATACATGGTTGGCCGAATTGGATGCGGCAATATCAGATTTATCTGCTCCAGAGCAATTTAGTTTAGGGAAGCAAGATATTGTCTATGGTGGCGATTACGCAAAATGGGCTAAGTTCTGTAATCTATTGAAATTGAGGATAGCAGCAAGGTTGGTAAATGCTAATCCAAGCAAAGCATTAGATATAGCAGAAGAGGTTGTTAACTCACCAGTAGGTTATATGAATTCACTGGATGAGGATTTTATTTATTCAAGAGGAATTCAATACAGAGGAACCGGTAATGGCACGCAGCCAGGAACTGGAGGTAAAAACCTAGTCGACTACTTAAGAGAAAATAAAGATCCAAGAGTTCGTTTTCTGTTCAATAAAAATGACTTTAACGCCGAAGTTGTTCAAGCCTTTATTGATGCAGGTAAGCCACTCCCAACCTATGTTGAGAAGTATGTTGAATATGACTTGCTAGGGAATTTTGCAGGATGGTCGGAGCCAGGGGAACCTTGGGTAAGGTATCATGGAGCACCACTTTCTCCAGACAAACAACAAGAGGGAGAGTATGATGATTATTTTGAGCAGTCTTCAAGAAATAGGATAGCGTTAGATGGAGCTGAAAAAACATACTCATCAACATCATCATTTTCAGAGAAAAATACTCGCACTGGTTTTGATTTTACTTATCCAACAAGACCTGGTGGCCGTCTAATTCAAAAAATAGGGAACCATCCCCCACTAGAGGTAATTCTTGGGTCCTCTGCTGAAACAAATTTGTATTTGGCAGAATTTAAATTGCTAGGTGCTAATATTCCAGGTTCAGCTCAGTCATACTTTAATCTGGGGGTAGAATTCTCCATTAGAAGAATGGATGCCTTAGCAAAAAGTACGGGAGCTTTTTACTATGAAAGCGATCCAGTTTATCAGGATGAGACCATGGCAGAGTTAGCTTCTACTAAACTAAAAGAGAATGAGATTTCTGAGTTATTGGCATTGCCAGACTATGATTTATCAAGTGATGGTTTGGAAAAGGTTTATATTCAACAATATATCAATTTTGCTATTACTCCACATGATACATACACTACCGTTAGACGGTCTGGGATTCCTATGGTTGGAAGTTCAATATTGCCGTGGGAGCCAATTTTAGCTGCTGGGAATCCTTTGACAATACCTAGAAGATTTGAAATTGGTACGCCTACCGAGGATAATGTGAATTTTACTAATGTCAAAAAGGCAATAGAAGAACAAGGATTCACAACTGGTACTAATGACCCAAATATTTTAAATAATGAGAGAATTTGGTTCGATGTTAATAACCCTAATTTTGGTGAGGGACCAAAGAATTAATCCCTAAATCAAACTTCTGTTAAAAGGCTGTCCATTTGGACAGCCTTTTTTATTCTAGAGGGGTAAATACCCCGAGGCTTGCCTCGCACGAAAAAAAACAGTAATCTTGAGCGTGAGCTCAAGCACGCATATACATAAGAGCTACAACGTTTCGTTGTTACTCTATCATTTGGTTTGTTCGACCAAGTATCGCCGATTGGTACTAAGTCCTAAAGTTGAGAGGATTCTGTGTCAGACGTGTCTAGATATTCAGTACAGGTATGAAATCCATTTTTTGGAGATAGGTACGGATAAGGATCATGTTCATTTTTTGATTCAGAGTGTTCCAACATATAGTCCGACCAAAATAGCAAGGACGGTAAAGAGCCTTACTGCCCGTGAGATTTTCTTTCATGCCCCAGGAGTAAAAAGGGCATTATGGGGAGGTTCTTTTTGGGGCAGTGGATATTATATCAATTCAGTCAGTCGGCATGGAAATGAAAAGACTATTGCGACGTACGTGAAGAATCAGGGAAAGGAAAAGGAGTATGAAGTCTTACACAAGGATGGTCAAATGAGATTGTTTTGAAAAATAAAATAATGCCCCGTGGGCTTGCCCCGGGGATTATTTATTGTGTCAACCCCCAAAATACGTGTGAACCCTATTTTCATATACTATCTCTAAATATGCCTCATTATTTAGGGGTTCTAAGTGTAACTACGCGCTAGAGGTGTGTAGAGGAACACTACCAATAGGTTTCTTGTTTATTTCAGTCTTTTAAACAGGGATTTTAAGAGAAATGTAATATAAAGACTACTTTATTTGTTTAAATACTATTAATCCATTCGTTAGATGGTTATTTATCAATATTTAGCGTTAAAATTATGAATTATTGAGAATTTAAGATTAAATTAACATCCGGGTAGCACCGAGAACTCTAATTAAACGAACTAAATTTTACAAGGATGTTTAAAAAAACTCATTACTATTTAATGTTTTTTGCAGTTTTCTTTATTCAGGGATTAGTTGCACAAAACATAACGATTACAGGAACTGTAACCGATGACTTAGGAAGCCCTCTGCCTGGCGTTAATGTGGTGGAAAAAGGGACTACAAACGGTACTTCAACCGATTTTGACGGCAATTATGCCATAGACGTAGGCAATCCT
>NZ_VVIN01000098.1:0-6346 GCF_008711145.1 Arenibacter lacus | reverse complement strand
TTTATGAAGCAACCTGTTTCGTAAGTCTATTGACCACCAAGGCGATGGCCCCATCACCGGTAACATTACACGCTGTCCCAAAACTATCCATGGCAATATAGAGTGCAATCATAAGGCCCTGCATCTCCGAATCAAAACCCAACATGGATTGTAAGATGCCGATCGCGGCCATAATAGCCCCTCCGGGTACTCCTGGGGCAGCTACCATAGCAATTCCCAGCATAAAAATAAAGCCTGCGAAAAGGGTAAAGCTAAAGGGCACACCCTGTAAGATCATAAGGGCCATGGCACAGGCGACGATTTTCATAATACTACCCGATAGATGAATGGTAGCACATAAGGGGATTACGAATCCGGCTATTTTTTTTGATACTCCATTTTTTAAAGCTTGTTCCAAAGTAACGGGAATGGTCGCCGCAGAAGATTGCGTTCCCAAAGCTGTAAAATAAGCAGGTAACATGGTGATTAATAAGCGTACCGGATTCTGCTTCGTAAGCAATCCGGCAATTACGTATTGAATTATCAATAAAAGAATATGCAGCGCAAAGATTACTCCAATGATGGTAACAAATACCGAGAGTACGGAATACACCTTCCCATTAAAGGCCATACTGGCAAAGATTCCCAAGATATACAGGGGAAGCAGCGGAATGATTACTTTTTCTATCAATTGCATAATAATGACCTGAAAATCCTTTACAACGCCACCTAGGGTAGATTTCTCTTGATAGGACAGTCCCAAACCAATCACAAATGCGAATACTAAAGCGGTCATTACATCCAATGCAGGGGGAATGGTGATACTAAAATAAGGCAAGAGTTCCTTTCCCGTTTCACTAATCCCAGCAGCGTTAGCAGCGTGCGATTCCAAAAGCGTTGGGAATATTCCTGAAGCTGTAAAATAAGTCATAAAACCCGAAAACAAGGTAGACCCATAAGCAATAACGGCGGTAAGCAATAGCAATTTTCCCGCTCCCCTTCCCAAATCGGAGATGGCCGGCATAATGAGCCCCATAATAATCAGGGGAATGGAAAAATTTAAGAATTGACCGAAAAAGGCATTAAAAGTGGCAAAAACCCTACTGATGGATTGGGGTAATACCAATCCGAAAACAATACCTAAAACAATGCCCAAAAAGACTTTGAAAAGTAGGTTGGAAAAAAGTCGCTTCATGTTTGCAATATCTTAATAAAAAGGCCACAGAAGGAACCGCACTAGTTCCTTTCAAATACTGGAATTAACGAAGCGCTAACCCTGTTTCCATGCCCTTTTTTCAGGTAATTTGGCTAATATACAACCTACTGTAAAAAGAACGATTACAAACCTTAACAAAACTTTTCATTTTAAGAGAACGAAGCAAGTGGGCATCTCCCAGCTGCCGTTACAAAAAAGAATGATCTGGAACAGAAAAACACTCCTAGCATTTCCCAATCCAGATCATTCCCTACTACCCCTCCAAAAATATCCTATGAAGGGAAGCAGTTAAATCAAGTTTACTTTCCGGACGCAGCACTAGTTACTTCTGAAGCTTCCCTAAATTTAGGATTGATATAGAGTTTTCCTTTTTTCAGTTTCTCCCAGTAATTTTTCATATCCGAATTTATCTCGGGAGCAAGTATATATAGTCCGATAATATTAGGGAAGGACATAGCTAAAATCATCATATCTGCAAAGCTCAATACCGCTCCTAGACTAACAGAAGCCCCTAGTACCACAAACACCAAGTACATTACCTTATAGACCATCTCTAGTTTCTTGCTCCTTCCAAACAAGTAGGTCCAGGAACGCATTCCGTAATAAGACCAGGATACCATGGTAGAAAATGCGAACATCAGCACCGCCACTGCCAGTACCATGGGGAACCAGGAAATTACGCTCCCAAAGGCATCGGAGGTAAGTTCTACCCCACCCAGGCCATATACTTCGTGCTTCCCAGTAAAAATCAGTACCAGCGCAGTCATGGTACACACCAACATGGTATCTATAAACGGTTCTACCAAAGAAGTGAATCCATCGGCAATAGGATGATTGGTTTTGGAGGCACTGTGGGCAATGGCTGCAGAACCCACTCCTGCTTCACTGGAAAAAGCTGCTCGTTGCAGCCCTATAATCAATACCCCGACAAATCCACCTTTCATTGCTTGTGCGGAGAAGGCCCCATCTATGATGGAACCAAAGGCCCATCCTATATTACCAATGTTGGTTCCTATCACTACCAAACAACCCAATACATAAAGGATGGCCATAAAGGGTACCACTTTTGCCGTAACCTTGGCAATACTTTTTATCCCGCCAATGATCACCATGCCCACAAGGATGGCAAACCCTACACCAAACCAGAAACCGTGTTCCTGTAGGAAGGGAAGTTGTTGGGATACTATTTTAAATGCCTGATTGGATTGCAGCATATTCCCTCCTCCAAAGGAAGCACCAATACCCAAAATAGCAAACAGCGCTGCAAGGAATTTCCCTAGTGTTTTCATATTGCGTTTCTCCAAACCATAGCGTAGGTAATTCATTGGTCCTCCAAAGATTCGGCCTTCCTTATCAATAAAGCGGTATTTTACCCCTAGGGTACATTCGGCAAATTTTAGGGACATCGCAAAAAAACCAGCCATAAACATCCAGAAGGTGGCACCGGCCCCTCCCAAGGAAATGGCTACGGCTACCCCAGCAATATTACCAAGGCCCACAGTGGCCGAGGTAGCGGTTGCCATCGCTTGAAAATGTGTAATGGTACCAGGCGCATTGGGGTCGTCGTACTTTCCTCTTGCCAAATCGATGGAGTGTAAAAACCCTCTTAAGTTTACAAACTTTAGTCGCAAGGTGAAAAATATACTTCCTAGAATTAACCAGATAACAATAAATGGGATGGTACTGGTTCTTACATCCCCATTGGGAAATAATAAGGGTCTAGGCGCATCGAACTGAATTACGGCCAAATCGATGGCTAATTTGGAAGGGTCACCTCCTATCCCAGTAATGGCGTCCCCTACTTTTAAGATATGTGATAAACTACCGTCTGCCGTGGCATAGATAAGTGTTTCTTGGTCCTTACTATCCACAACAACGGCAACCTCCTGCCCTTTGATTACTTCTTCCCCTTCTGGCACCAACCATTTTGCCATGGTATAATTTTTCTCCGTGGCTTCCATCACAGGAACGGTAATAGTGGTTTGGTCGCTATAAACCACCGGATCGTACACGCCAATAGCCGCAAAGGGATCCCAAAATAAAATGGCCCCTAAATAGTCTACCGCTGGTTGCACATTACTGTTAAAGATTTCAGTTATGGATTGGGCCGGAATTGTAAAGTTCTTGGTCACCGTATTCCCATCTGCATCCGTGATAATAACTACATGCTCTAGCCCTTCTATGAGTCCAGTCGCCTGCTTTTGGAACAATGCAGTTTGGGGATCGCTCCATTTAAATTTATAAGGAGCTTTACCGCCCGTCACTGACACCTCCGCTATTCCGTTGTTTATCTCCTTGGATGGATTTTTTAGGGTGATAGCTACCGTCATTTTCCCGACCGAAGTGAGTTGGTCTTGTGCCATAACGATAGTAGTAAATAGGAAAAGTAATAAGGTGGGTAAAATCCTTGATTTTAACATTAAAGTTTTCTTTTTTGTGCTTCGATTAAAATTTAAAAGCCCCCAAATTAGCGATTTACAAAGGGCTCCCCAAGGAATTGGGAAGGTTTCTCTAAAACTCACCAGCTTTTAGGGGGCTAAAAACCAATCTGCAATGACTGCCATTTTCAGGAGGTTGATTCCTTCGCTGTTTCCCAGCCATTAGGGTCTAAGCCCAATTATTTGTACCCTGAATTGAGACTCCCTTTTTACCCCCAAAACTTCCGACAAAATAAATTGGTCATGGAAGCGCAGTTTTGTGGGTTATTTCAGACAGAATGCTTGATTAAAAAATTTTATCCGTTATTTTTGACGAAGCACATGGCAGCATTTGCATGGATCCCCAAAAAACTTTTCATTCCGTACTGCACGAAACCGACAACTAATGAATAAAAAGAGGCCGTATCAAATTAATCATCACATGTCCGCACAATTTTTTAGCAATATGGTAGCTTCACTAAAAAGGTTCGTGCTTTGCCTTTTCCTCTTCTTACTATGGCTTACCCCCCGAACGGGCATTTCTCAAGATAAAAAACCTAAAATTGCCCTAGTTCTAAGTGGTGGGGGCGCAAAAGGCGTAGCTCACATCCCCACTTTACAGGTGTTGGATTCCCTTGGTATTGTGCCAGATCTAGTGGTGGGGAACAGTATGGGCAGTATTGTGGGCGCCCTATACGCAATGGGCTATTCTGGCGATAGTATTGCGACCATTGCCAAACAGGCACCCTGGGACATTCTTATTGGTGGGGGCATATCCTTGCGGGATGTTAGTGTGGAAGAAAAGTTTGAGTTTAACCGTTATCTGGTAGAGTTGAATTGGGCAGATGGCAGTCTAAAGTTGGGAAACTTTCTACTGAACGATCAGAACCTACGGGCCTTTATCGCATCCCATACCTATCCCACCTACAATACCGACAACTTTGACGAATTAGCCATTCCTTTCCGTGCCGTAGCGACGGATATCGTACATGGGAAAGAAGTTGTCTTGGACCGGGGTTCTCTAGGGTTGGCCATGCGGGCCAGTATGTCTATTCCCGGACTGTTTTCCCCTGTAAAATACAATGGAACCCTATTGGTAGATGGAGGGTTGTTAAACAATTTCCCCGTGGATATTGCAAAAAGTATGGGAGCCGATATCATTATTGGAAGTGACGTAGGAGGAGGAATGGCCAGTAAAGAAAATCTCAATAGCTTCACTGCGCTTATGTTTCAGGCAGGGATGATGAATAGCAACCTGAAAAACCCACAAAATAGGGCGCTATGTGACATTTTGATAGACCATGTTCCTAATTTATCGTATTCCACGGCCGATTTCTCTAAAACCAACATCATGTACGAGGAAGGAAAAATCGCGGTACAGCAAAATCTAGATTCCCTAAGTGCCCTTTCCTCCAGACTGATGAATTTTACACAACGGCCCCGTAAGTTGCCTGAGATGCCAGATGAGACAACCTTAGATACTATAATATATAATGGTATTAGCAAGCACAATATGGCCTTGGTTAGGGCCAGAACCAATATAAAAGCTCACACCCCCTATAGCGTTTTGGATATATTGGACGGGGTCAATAGGGCGATGGGTACTACTATTTTCAGCCAGATTACCTACCACCCCGTTCTAAGTGGAGATACCTTGCAATTGCATTTAAATGCTACGGAACGATCCCAGCATCAGGTAAAGGGGTCTTTGCACTATGACGGAGACAATGGCGTAGGCCTTATGGTAAACTATACCGGGAGAAATATTATTGGCAACGCCTCCCGGTCGTTACTGACCATGGATATTGCCGACCAGCCCAAATTTAGGGTTCAGCACCAGAAGAATTTTGGAGGCGGACGCGATTGGTGGTGGCGCACGGAAGGTTTTGGGCAGCAACTGAAACAAAAGGTATTTGTGAGCGGGGAGTATGTGGACAATCTTCGCTATCGGAACTTTGTTTTTGACAACCAATTAAACCGAAATCTCATTTCCTTGAAAAGCTATATTGGATTAGGAATTAAATTTCACAGTACCAGTTTAAAACCTATCATAGATCCAGAGGTAAAGGACAATGTGTTTCAGATACATAAATATAAGAATAGCGATTCCGAGGCTTACCTCCACTACCGTTATAACAGCATGAACCGGGTCTATTTTGCAACGGAGGGGGCGCTATTTAAAGGGCATTTAGGAAGATCGTTAGGGAATAAGCTTAGTATTGACTATTCGGACGCCAGTATTCCCGATGTGGATGGTGCTACCAATGATTTCTCTAGAATTGGGTTGGATTATGAAAAAAGATTCCCATTAAGCAGTAGGACATCGGCCATTATAGGAACCTCGGGCCATTTTATTTTTGAGGATGATCTTAGGGAGAACGACTATTCTTTTTCAGCGTTGGGACTTAATTCCAAATATTTTCTGGGTGGTAACAGCAAAAACCCAGGGAACGAAAACTTTGTATTCCCCGGTTTGCACCAGGGGGAGTTAAGTGCTACGCAATTTGTAAAACTCAATCTAGGGATGCAGTTCCAAGCCATGAACAAGATTTACCTGACCCCCCATTTCAATGTCGCTTCCGTGGGGTTTGGAAGGTTTCGCGATTATCTTGAGGATGCATTTATTCCCAAAGGAAATTGGCCAGACGCCACCCAGCCCAGTTTATTAATGTCTGCTGGGACCACCTTCTCCTACCACTCCATTTTAGGACCTGTTAATTTTGATGTCTCTTGG
>NZ_VVIN01000097.1:0-7091 GCF_008711145.1 Arenibacter lacus | reverse complement strand
AATGCAAAATTTATCCTCAAATTCCTTGAAGAAAAAACTCTTGGTGAATAATGCGGGTTAATAAAGCCTGGATATTAAAATAGAAGTCCATCAATTAAGTGCAAAAAAAAAGAGGTCTATGAATATTACTTCATAGACCTCTAACTTAAAGTCGGGGTGGCAGGATTCGAACCGTTATCATACCCTATTTTTACTTTCCTTATTTAAACCTGATTATTAGGTATTTACAAATATTATTACCTATCTTTACCTAACCTTACAAAGGTGAAATATGGTAATATTAAGCATTTTTGTCCGAAATATGTCCGAAAAATATGAAAGTAAATTTTTATTTAGACAAGCCCTATAACCCTGATATTGCACCTGAAAAGGTCAAACTGGAACTGGCCAAGGTTGGAGGAAAAAAGAAAAACCTTGCACAGAAGTTCTGGAATCCATCGCTCACTGCGCTGTATCTATTCTTTTCACCGGATAAATCCTGTAGGATAAAATACAGGACAAACTATAAGATTTTACCCAAAAGTTGGGATTTTGAAAAGGAAAGGCTTAAACCAAGTGCCAGCGGAGCGTTGGAATTCAATGTCGAACTGAACAACCTTGCCAACCTCTGCATCCGGGAAGCGATGGGCAAAAAAGACAAAAACCAGTTTCTATCCAAAGAAGATTATAAACAGATCATACAGGGCTGTATCGACAGGGACAATGCGGTAAGCAACGAAATATCCATTTCCCACCTAAAAACACAGTTCCTGTCCTATAAATCCAATTTTGTCAAAGACGGCACACTAAAAGAATACAGGACGGTATTCAAGGGTCTGGAAGACTTTGAAAAACAGAAAGGTATAAATCTTGTCCTTAGGGAACTGGACAGCAAATTTCTCGATCAGTTCGAAGTGTTCCTGAGCAAGAAGAGGAATACGAACGATGAAGAAAAGGAAGGTTTGCTAAATGACACCATACACAAATACATATCCACGTTGAAGGTATTCCTAAAGTGGTGCAACGACAATGATTATCTGGTGCATCCCGACGTTTTCAAAACGCAAAAAACAAACTTTAAGAAGAAAGCCTACAATGAGATCATTGCCCTGTCCGAATCCGAAATAGAAAAACTGATGAACCATGATCTTTCGGACAGACCCAGTCTGGAAAGAGTACGGGATCTGTTCTGTCTATTGTGCTACACAGGGCAAAGATTTGAGGATCTGATCAACTTCGATCCAAAGGATATAAAAAACAATGCTTGGGACTTTATTTCGGTAAAGGTCAAGAAAAGGGTAATCGTACCTTTTGAGGGGTATATAGCCCCTGCAAAAGATATCTTGGAACGTATCGGTTACAGCGTACCCAAGATATCCAACCAGAAGTTCAATGAATACGTAAAAACGGTAGGAAAACTCGCAGGACTGGACGAGACCATCAAGATAACACGGTATTCGGGCAAGCAGAAGCTGGTGATAGAAAAAAGGAAGTACGATTTTCTAACCAGCCATGTCGGCAGAAGATCAATGGTAACGAACCTATTGAGCAGAAACGTACCGATCACGCTTGTACAAAAACTGACGGCACATTCTGACATACGGACTTTAATGAAATACGAATCGGCAAGCACAGATTCGTTAATCGATGCACTCAATAAATTTTAAAACTATGGAAGAAATTTTTTTTAAGTTGAGAAAAGCTTGGAAACTTCGAAAAAACAAATTTGATTTAGGTGGATTTCTGAAAGTAGAGCGTTTCCATACCCCAGGTTATTTAGTGATGTGTATTTTCAGCCTGAAAGAGAACGAATACCTACCCTTTTACCGTTACCACCTACAATACTATTTTGAAAACAACCCTCTTGGCAATGAGCAAACATTTCTTACAAAGGTTATCGAGTACGTTGACCAGGACATTAAATCAAGAGAGACATTGCATTATTACAAAACGATAACCAAAACAAGAATATACAGGCTATCCAAATTTAGAGAAGCCTTAAAACAGGTTGACAAATGGGAAGTAACCTTAACAAATGAGGATCGGATTAAAAAATCCGTTTCTTACGTGCAGGAAATCATGAATTGGCAAAACATAAACGACACAAAGACCGTTCTTTCCAAACTCCTATTTGATGAAGTTGGTTCGGACAAGTTTTTCATTGAGTATAAAAATATCATTGAACAAAGAGATCGTTTACAATCCGAACTGGCCGATAAAATCTCTGAATTGAATGAACAAAAGAAGAAGCACAAAGCAATAGCACCAATGACGAAGGTTCAGATTGTTAGCGGTGATCACAAACCCTTGCTAGATCTTTTGCTTCAAATGAAAGATTTAGAAAACCCTTCGACCAAAAGAAATTATTTACAAGGAAGCCCAGACACATGGGCATCACTACTTTCCAATTACTTTGAATATGGAGACAACAATATTCCTAAGGATAATAATCGAGAAATAAATTGGAATTCTGTCAGAGATTATTTTCTAGGAAAAAGTGGAATATCACTGCTTAAATCACACAACAGAGAAAAGTATTTCCATATCAAGGAATCCAATCGAGATTACACATAAAGTAGCTCCATGATACTTTAAACTAATTTTACTCCCTCAAAACCCCCATGACGTTTAACGATATGGGGATTTTTTATCTCTATACTTCCCAACTTTGCCCATGTTAATTCACTCGAAGAAAGTGGCCACGACTTCGAATCATTAAACGTGTAAACATGAGCAAAGTATGATTCAATTTGACCAAAAAGCCCTTAGGGACTGCATCAAGGATGCTGTAAGGGAAGAACTTCACCTTTTTATTTCAGATGTGAAGCACACATCGGACAACACCGAGAACAGATCTTCCGAAAAACTATTGACCAAAAAGGAAATGGCGGACGAACTTGACATTTCACTCGTCAGCCTGACCGAGTGGATGAAGCAGGGACATATCCCCTACATGCGTATGGGAAAGCGGATCTATTTCAAAAAACAGGAGGTAGTGGCTTCAATGGCCGGCTACAACCGGAACAAAGGAGGTAAATAATGATCTCGTTTAACCAGGACACAGCCACGGCACTAGACAGGGCTATAGTAAAAATAACAGATGAATTTTTAGAACCCCCTATCATGATAACAATCAGCAATTCCGATTCCGTTATCGGTACATTAGGGAATTTCAGCGCATCCACGGGAAAGGCGAAGAGCAGGAAAACATTCAATGTGATTTCATTGGTGGCTGCTGCATTGAGCGGAAAACAGATATTACAATACAAGGTCAAAGTTCCCATAAACCGTCCATTGGTGCTGTACTGCGATACAGAGCAGAGCAAGTTCCATTGCCACAGGTTACTTTCAAGGGTCTACAAGCTCATAAATTACCCGACAACGGAAGTCCATGAAAACCTAAAATTCATATCCTTGAGGGAATACCCCACCAAAGAGCGCATTAGTATCATCGAATATGCCCTGTCCAAATATGCGGGCAGGATAGGTCTAGTGATAATAGACGGGATCAGGGATCTTGTTTACGACATCAATAATGCAACGGAAGCGACTGAAATTACCGGCAAGCTGATGAAATGGTCACAGGAACTTAATATCCATATCCATACCGTACTACACTTAAACAAGGGTGATGACAACACAAGAGGCCATTTGGGGACTGAATTGAACAATAAGGCAGAATCCATCTTACAGGTCACCAAAAGCGATCTGGATGCAAACTACAGCACCGTGGCTCCAAAGTTCATCAGGGATATCGAGTTTGAGCCATTTACCTTTTATATAGATGATGGTTTGCCCGTACTGGACGAGAACTTTGACCTGTCAGGCACTGCATCGAGAAAAGGGTTCGACTATCAGGAGCTTTCCAAAGAGAACCATCGGGAAGTGTTACAGGAAATGTTTAACGATAGTGAAATAACCTGCAGTTATGATGACTTTGTCCGAAGATTAAAGGACGCTTATCTAGCAAAAGGCTTCAATTTCGGCATCAATAAAGCCAAACAGCTGAAGACATTTCTGGAAAACAAACGGATAGTCATCAAGAACGATAAGACCTACCGGTTTAATCCTGAATTCTATTACTAAAAAAACAGGTTTAGTTTAGTCCGACCCTATATAGTAATAGACTAAACTAAACCGACTTAAAAGATTACGATTATGACATGTGATGAACTTAAGCGCATACCGCTCATATCCATATTAAATTACCTGCAGATTCCGTGTGCCAGAATGAACAGCCGTGAAGCATGGCTTAGAAATCCGTTCAATGGAGGGAACGAAAGAACCGCTTCGACAAAGGTGGATATACACAGAAATATCTGGTATTCGCATTCGGATGGTTTGGGAGGTAACAACATTGACTTCCTGATGAAGTTTTTGGACACGGACAACCTATCAACAGTATTGGATTGGGCTGATGAAAGAAAAAATATCCTTTCTTTTCACCAGCAGACCGTATTGGATAAAGTACCGATTGTGCAACAGGAAAATAATCGGACGTACACCATACTATCCGTAAAACCACTTACAAACAAAGCGCTGATCGACTATCTGACCGATGTACGCAAAATAGATATTGAAATTGCCAGCGCATACTGTCAGGAAATCTATTACAGGACGGCAAATGGACAGACGTACTTTGCCGTCTGTTTTAAGAATGATGCAGGTGGATACGAACTGCGCAACAGCTATGACAAACGCTCCCTATTGACAAAGGGGATCACTACGATCGGTAACGGTAGCAAAGATGTTGTTGTGTTTGAGGGCTTCACAGATCTGCTGTCCTTTATGACGTTAAAAAAGAATGCAGGTAAGCCGTATCTAAATACGAACTTCTGTATCCTGAATACGACAGCCAATCTGCAAAAAGCATATCCATTCTTAGAGCGACATAACAGAATAACAAGCTATCTGGACACAGATAGCAGTGGCTTAAAATCTTACCACAGTTTGCGAACCCATTTTGAGAAAACGCATGCCGTAAAAAATGGAATGGAAGAATTGCAGAGGCAAGACAACAGGATCAAGGATGTCAATGACTACCTGATATTCAGATCACACAAAGAACAAATTCATAGCACCCAATCTGGAAGAAAGCTATCGAATAGGTAGGAAGCAAGGTTGTGTTTTGGTGACCCCAAAACCGATTGGCTCCCGATGGTCACAGCTAAAAAGAAACAAGATGAAAAATAACAAGAAAAAAGGCGGAAGACCCGCACTCGAAAATAAAAAACAGTTCAGGATCAATGTCCGTTTCGATGAAAGCGAACATAACAGAGTTTTGCATAATGCAAAAATTGCAGGTATGAGCAAATCGGAATGGGTACGCAAATCTGCGATCCTACGAAAAATTACACCTAGGTTTACCGAAGAACAATTGAAAGCTTTTAGGGCGATTACTGGGGCTTCGAACAATCTAAATCAGCTAACTAAAAAAGCACACCAGTCTGGACTGATTGAGGTGGCACAGGAATGCAAAAATACGATCCATCACATTGACCATTGTATCAATAAACTACTGCACCATGATAGCGAAGATAATTGAGGGCCGATCTTTCGGCGGATGCGTTGGATACGCCCTGAAAAAAGATAGTGAGATTATCCATGTAAATGGATTACGGACGGATTCGGCAAAGACCATCACACAGGACTTTAATTTTCAGCGGATGCTGAATCCAAGATTGGGCAAGGCAGTCGGACACATTATTCTTTCGTGGAATACAGAAGATAAAAACAAGCTGAATAATGACATCATGCTATCCGCAGCTAAGCGTTATTTATCAAAATTAGATATTAGGGATACCCAATGCTTAATGGTGCGCCACCACGACCGCCAACATGATCATATCCATATTATTTTTAATCGGGTAAACGATCATGGCAAAACTATCTCCAATAGCAATCAGCGGTATAAGAGCTTTAAAGCTTGTAAAGAATTAAATGCATTATATGGCTTTAAGCAGTCCGAAGGAAAACGAAATGTCAACAGAGGTAGACTGAAAGGTAATGATCTAACGAAATACCAAATTTACGACACCGTCAAGGCAGGCATACGACACAGTAAAAACTGGAAGGAACTACAAAATTATATCCGTTACAGAGGTGTGGAAATGCAGTTTAAATATAGATTGGGGTCGGATGAGGTTCAAGGTATTTCGTTCATCAAAGATGAACAGACATTTCGGGGTTCTGCCATAGACCGCTCATTGAGCTTCGGACAGATCGACAAGGCTTTAAATAGCATAGATAATTCTATTGAACTAAATCAAATTTCTGGAAGCTATGTTTCGAAGGATCATTCTATAGACAGAAATATCGGAGAAACACTTGGTCACATAACATCAGCTTTATTTTCGAACCCCGAAATTACACCAGAGCAAGATGATCCGTTGATCAAGAAAAGAAAAAAGAAAGAGAATTACGGACTAAAACGTTAATACCATGAACACAGAATTAGAAAATATACAGCAACAGGTAAGCGCATTGCAGGAAAACACAGACTTGATCACGCAGGATATTGTACGAATAATGCCTACAATTGTCTCCCTACTTTCTGAAAATGAAAAGAAAATGCAGGAATTTCATGAAATGCGAGCAAAGGATCAGGAACTACTACAACAGATCAAGCAATTTATTAAAAGAGAAAACGATGTACTATCTAAGATCATTAACGATTATGGGACACTTCAGGATGTAGCTAATGAAATCTCCACAATAACTAGACAGGAATTAGCTGTATTAACAATCAAAGAAAAAGACATTGTTTCAAAGATAGCTGAAATTCCTGATCAGGTCATTGTAAAACATCATTACGGCATTGATCTCAAATCAACACCTCTGATCATTGTTATGATAGCATTATCTACCATTATTTCGCTAGGTCTCGGTGTTCTATACGAGAAGAACAAACAATTAGACGATAGAAAATCGTATGAAATGCGTTACCGAATGATAGAATTGGAGCTACCGCATGTAACATCGCATATCGATTCTACTCATTCTCTTAACCCTAAGAAATTCCATAATTTGGTGATTAAAAGAGAGGAAGAAAATAAACTATTAAACAGTATAGACCAAAAACGTCAGGAGATCAAAAACTTAAACAGTCCTGA
>NZ_VVIN01000096.1:0-7093 GCF_008711145.1 Arenibacter lacus | reverse complement strand
AATTCCGATTACACTTACGGCCGCCTTATACATAGCTGAGGTATTGAATAATAATATCTTCGATGGTATTCGTTTAAATATTCCGTTTATACAGGTGTACATTATTTCGTGTAATAACTTTTCAAACACCTATGAAGAACTCGGCCAACTGGAAAAAGCAGAAAGTATGCTTAAGCGCACGATGTATTATCTAATCCATCGTGCAAATAATCAATTGGTGAATCGGAATGAGATACAATCGGAATCAAAAAGAGACACCTTGGCTTATATTGCCTTTTTGGATAAAAACAAGATAGAAAACGTAAATCAGGATTCCATTTTAAAAGATGTACAAGCACAAATATCACAAACTGATTTAATGAGAGTAAATTAAAGTTTATATGTAGTTTTGATAGCTTAATGTAAATTTACCGTTATTGTGAATAAAGGTATGGAAGGTGCATTCAAAATGTTGAATCTTGATCCAGATTTCAGAAAATTGGATCTAGTAATAGGTCTAATAGGATGACAGGGAGGTTAAAAGCATCAATTGGGAATGGGCCTTTGTAATAATTTGGCAAAATACCCATACTACGAAATGTAATTGCAATAATAAACAATGAATATGATAGAAAGTTATTTAAACGTAAACTTTAAAACCTACACAAAGAAGGAGGAAGTTGATATTGGCGCCGATGCCTTGGTGTCTATTGGATCTATGGAGCAGGCAGCTGGGTATAATTTAAAAAAGGCATTGAATTCCCGCATCGAAAAGGCTTTTACCGAGAAGAAATCGGTGGTCCTAAATACAGTTGGAGATCAACATCAAATTTTGGTAGCATTACCAAATAGGGATTCTGAAGCGTTACGAGTAGCAGGGGCTTCTGCGCTTGCAGCCTTAAATGAACAACAGCTACAAGTTGTGACCATTGAGGGGCTAGACGAGTTTTCTGAAAATGAATGCTATGCCTTTTTGGAAGGGATGCTTTTAAGTAGTTATAATTTCGACAAATATAAAGGGAAAAAGGAAAAACGATCCATTGATATCTATATCAGCGGAAAAGCTTTTTCCGAGAGCAAGCTTGGGGAATTACAAGTAGTTGCTGAAGCTGTTTCATTAACCAAAACTTTGGTTAACGAGCCAGTAAATTATATGGATGCGTTGCAGTATTCTGAGGCCGCAACAGAAGTGGGGAAAGCATTTGGTTTTGAAACGGAAATCTTGCACAAGGAACAGATCCAAGCCTTAAGAATGGGTGGTTTACTTGCAGTTAACAAAGGGTCGGAAACCCCTCCTACCTTTAATGTATTTCATTACAAACCAGCTAAGCCCGTCAATAAAAAACCTTTGGTGCTTGTGGGGAAGGGGGTAATGTTCGACACTGGAGGGTATTCCTTAAAAACAGGCGGGAATATGGTTACTATGAAAAGTGACATGGCGGGAGGAGCAGCGGTCCTAGGAATTTTGGCTGCCATTGCCGGAAATAAATTACCCTATCATGTGATTGGAATTGTACCAGCTACGGATAATAAAATAGCTGCCAATGCATTGGTGGTAGACGATGTTATCACCATGATGGACGGTACCACCGTAGAAGTTAAGAATACCGATGCCGAAGGGAGATTGGTTTTGGCAGATGCATTAACCTATGCCAAGCGGTTTAATCCGGAATTGGTGATAGATATGGCAACCTTAACCGGCGCCGCTGCAGCCATTACCGGTGCCTTTGGTATGGCCGTGTTAGGAAATGATCAGTCCGAAATAAACGATTTAAAGGAAATAGGGGAAGTGGTGTACGAAAGATTGGTGCAATTACCGCTTTGGAAAGAGTTCAAGGATTTGTTGAAATCCAACATAGCGGATATGAGTAATTTAGGCGGACCAACAGGCGGGGTGAGTACTTCTTCCATATTCTTGGAGCATTTTACCGATTACCCGTGGATACATTTGGATATTGCAGGAGCTGCCTTTGTAAAGGAAGCCTCTGGATACAGACAGAGTGGAGCTACGGCGGTTCCAGTACGCTTGCTCTATGAGTTTATTAAAGCTAGGGCCAAGAAGATCTGAGACTAAGTGATAGTTATATGAGGTTTACTTAATCCTTGTTTTAGTAAGTATAAATATAAAGGCCCATTTTCATGGGCCTTTTTTTGGTTGGGTTATTTAAATTGGGCAGTAGTTAAGTTACTCCCAATTTGGCATAAAAGCATTGGTAAATAGTAGCTGTCTGTTATTGTTTTCACTGTCTTGGGTTCTATAGATTTTTCGCTCCGAAAGTCCGTCATTGGATGTGTTTGTAAATATAATAGTGCCTTCGTCCGGGGAATATTTGGGATCCAGATCATTGGTTCCTGCCGTTTTCTTGGTAGTTATTTCCACTACGGTGCTATTCACCAGACTATATTCAAATATTCGGGAATCTAATTGCCTGTATTCGGCATTTTCTACCCCAGAAATATCCCTAGTGAAGAGTACTTTGGTGCCATCCATCGAAAAATCCAATCCGCCCAAGGCACCGGGCTGTCCATCCATAACTACATAGGCTTCTGTCCCAGTATCCATATCCACTACTACAATCCTAGCTTCGTATCCGTTGGCATTATTGGTCTTTAAGGCCACTAGATTATTAACGGAATTAACTGCTATTTCACTTATGAAAGTACCGTTGGCTACCTCATAGACCAATTTGTTCCCTGATCCATTGAGATTAATGCTGTACAGCTTGTTAAAACTTGGATAATAGAGTTTGGCACCATTGTCATACCAAGAGAATTCCAGTTCGTCTTGTCTAAATCCGGCAACCGATACGGCAGCCGTAATTTGCTGTACCGCTGAGCCATCCGGATCCATGGAAAATAAATGGGTTTGTGTACCTAGGGTACGTAGGAACGCCACTTTCCCCACGGTATTGTTTTTAATGGGCCTATAACTATTATTGTTGGTGCTGGTTAATCGCAATTCGTTTTGGTTAACGCTTCCCGTCTCCATAGGTTCGGATCCTGAGAATATAACATTATTGCCATCCACGTCCCTTACATAAAAGAAGCGGTTGTTGGTAGGTTCTTTAGTGGTAAAACTGCTAAGGGCACTTTTAACCGGACTGTTTACCCCATCATCTGCAGAAACTTGCCAGAAGTAATTAACTCCAATAGCTAACTGATCTATCGTTAAAACGGTGTCTTTAAGCGCTTCGTAGACGATTACTTGATTGGTAGAGCCATTCCTTAGCTCCAAGCTATAGCTAATTTCGTCCTTATCGTTTTTTGAAGACGTCCAGCTAAAGGTGGTATTTACAGGTACCTCCGCTGCCTTGTCTATGGGGGATAGGAGGTTTGGAGCTAGGGGCGATAGATTTCCGGCATCCAAGGAGTCTAGTTCAAAGACAATATGTACGGTCTTGGCTTCCATAATCGTAGCTGCTTTAAAGGTGGTCTGGAACTCGTCTATCTCTGCCTGTACAGAATATTTGCCAATGGCGATGTCCTCAAAGACAAATTCCCCCTTCTCATCTGTAAACAGGGTGGTGGAAGCCGGAGTAGTAGATATTTTTACATTGGGAAGGGGGGTATTCTTCCCTTTGGAAACCACTGTACCTGTTAGGGTTCCAAAAGAGTTCTCGGCAATAGGCTCTTCTTCACAGCCCCAAAAAAGGGCGGCAAGGACGAATACTAATAGATATAGCTTATTCTTTTTCATATCTGTTTTTATATTGTTTTATAAGGTCATACCTGCCCAACTAGATCGTTCAAGCGGCTGTAAACCTGCATGACGGCAGTCTAATTCGCATATATTTATTATTTGGTGCAATCCGTTTTGGTTAGGCTCATTCCATATTTACTCCTTTAATACCTCTTTCTTCTTTTTTTGCCCAAACTTATATTTTATACCGGCTCCAAATTTGTAATAGTAATCATCCCTTTTGCCGTGTATTACATGATCTAGCTCATCTGTAGAGGTAAAGTTGCTTTCTGCAAATACCCGGAAATCAATCCGGTCCGAAACGTAGGCATTTAGTCCCACCCCAAACTGAAGTTTTGGAGAGAAAATCTTCTCTTGGTTGGCATCTTCCCGGGTATGTATGTCGAAAATAAAGCCGCCTCCCCCATAGATAAATGGTGCTAACTTGTCATAAGGCAATATATTTAGTTCTAGGTTAAGGCTAGAGGCCATGTATTCCCTATAAAAAGATTCGCCCCCAGTAATATATAAATAGCCGAGATCTAACCCAATAGCGGCATGGGGCGACACCATTTTAGTATAGGCTACGGAACCTCCAAGGCCCAAGGTTTTTTTGGATAGATCGGCATTTAATCTTGGTGAAAATGCATTAAAATTAAGGGCGTTCTTATATTTTAAGGGAATTTGTTTTCTGTTGTGTACCAAGGTAGCTTCTTCCACTTCCTTTTCTGCCTTATAGGCATCCATTAGTTTCTTATTGGTTAAGGCTCCATCTTTGGTGGTCCACAGTCCGGCCTCTATTCCTTCTACGATTAAGGCTTCCACTGCTTTTTCAATGGCGTCTTTCATGGCAAGCTGTACGGGTTCGTTTTTAGTGATTCCAGTTTCGGCCTCTAGCAACCGCTGAAAATTTACGTATCTAAAGAGGCTGGCATCTATGGCTTGGGATAATATGGTCTTGGAGACATATACGGTTTTTAAAATTTTGCCGTTGCTGGTAGATACCGCTCTTAAGTATATGGATATGCGATCTTCGCGATATTGTGTAGATCCACCTGCTCCAAAATAACGGGCGCCGGCACCCCCGGTAATTACATTGGAATCGTAGGAAACCACGCCGCCCTCTAGCAATACCCCAGCATAGAGTAAGGGAGGTAATGCTGGTTGGGGGTTATTGGTTCTCTTTTGAAACTCGTCCCTGGTAGAGCGGATAATATTTCGTTCGTTGAGTAGGTTGGATAAATTTTCGCGCTCAATGGGAATAAACCATTTAGAATCTTCCAAGGCCTGTATCAACATGGTAGTGGCCCCTTGGGAAACGGCTGTACTAAAGGTGCTCCCATTCTCCAAGGTTTTGTATTGGCCTGTCTGATCTTTAAAATTATAGACACCCACCACTACCTGTTCGTAGGGTAGGGGCATGTCTCGCAAAATTTGGGTTTTGGAGGCCAATTCGCCTATGCGGGCATCCTGTACCTTATAGGGTTGGTTAAAATAGGCGCCGCATCCAAAGAGTAATAAGGATAGGGAGCCTACCAGGGCAAACGCTGATTTTGTATCCATAAATATTTTAATTTGGGACTATAATTTGGGTTTGCTCGCCGGTATTCACATCCAATATATTCATGACTAAGCCTTCGCCCGTTTCGTAGATTTCTACTACTAGGCTTCCCACATTAAAGGTGCCTTCCTTTAGCCCTTCTTTAAATTCTGAGCTGAAGGCAGTTCGGGAAAGTTGTCCCAAAATTTGTCTATTGAGGCTTTCTTGGAAGCGTTCCAATTCCGATTTTGTAGTGTGCGATCTACTTTGGTCGTCTTTAAACGAGTTTTGCGCATTGGCAGAACTCAATAACCATTGATAGTTAAAGGTATTGCCACCAAAATTGGGGTTTTTTGGGGTGTAGACTAATTGCTGACCAAAACCGAGGCCGCTAAACAATAGGAATATCCCAATAAAGATTGTTTTCATAAGTTCAATATTTAATTCTTTGTTGTTTGGCTTGTTTTAATCCCATTAAGTGTCGGTTGACCAGATAGACAGACTGCTCTGCTTTTTCCTTGAGGTAACTGGCTCGGGGATTTAAAAAGAATTGAGCTACTACATCTTGGCCCACATATATTTTTAGGCGGGTATTGCGGCCCAAGGCCAGCTCTTCCTGGATTTTTACAATTTCCTCCCCATTGATGTTATTGGCTCTATAGGCGGTAGAAAAGTAGTTATAGAAATCACTGCCAGCTTTTGTCTTGGTATCCTCTACTACCAATCCCTTGAGAAATACGCCGTCTGTCTCTTCTTCCTCTTCCTGTAGCGCTTTTTGCAAGTCGCTGACCACTAAGGGGGATAGGGTGTCTTCTCCCTCCAAACCGTTGATTACCACCCGGTCCTTGGTTAGTAGTTGCTCGTTTTCATAGATTAATAAAAGGATAATAACCCGCTGATTTTCTTCCGTATTCAGGGATTGAACACTTAGTACTTTTTGTTCTTCTGGCGCAAGTACAAATCGGCCTGCAGAATTCATGGTGGCTTCAGACTGATTTCCAGTGGCCTTTTTAAAAACTGAAAGTCTATAGGAGAGACTTTTATTGATTTTGGTTTTATTTAGGGCAGTGGCGGTAATTTTATACACGGTTTCGTTGGATGCTACCTTAATGTTGGCCTCCACAGGATGCGTTATTTCCTCCTGCCCAAAGAGGCTGAGGGAGAAAAGGAAGAAATGCCCTATCAGGAGAATTGTTCTTAACATCATTATAGAAATTGGATTTGCTTGTTGGTATAAATACTCAGTTGCGGAGGGATACTCCACCCTAAATTGGGATTAACCCAGTGCCCTTTGGGAATTAGCATATCGGCGGCCTTATCGCTTTTTGTGCGGATTACATCTACCCATGTGAAAGCAGCCCAAAATAAATTAATAGGCGCCTGTGCGTTCTTTATTATTAATGTTAAAGTAATACCCCCAGCGTGGATGAGGGAAAATAACAATCTTATTACAAGAGGTATTAAAGGCACACTCATATGGGAGTATTTAGGTTTTACAACTAACTAAGCAAAGTAAGAGATTGGGGTGTACCTAAAATAATGGATATAACATACTTTATAATCCTAGATGGGACATACGGTGGATATATTCGTTGAAAGAAAAAAAAATTATTAAAGAAAGATTATTTTTTCGAGATAAGTAAGATTTATTTGGTATGAGTTGTTGTATGGGGACGGATTGGAAATTGTAAATTCCTGTAAATCTTTATTTTAAAAATGATGTTAGCGTATATGGCTGCATCCATCTAGAGAAATGGCTAACTATTTTTTTGTGTAAGAAAAGGTTATTGGTTGTTTCTAATAATAAGGGATTGGTGGTCATTATTCATCCGTATCACCATCCGGTCTTGTAGCGCATTGTTACCATGGATCTCCAACCGTTGTCCGTTCCCAGT
>NZ_VVIN01000095.1:0-7314 GCF_008711145.1 Arenibacter lacus | reverse complement strand
GGAGTTCAGTTGCCAGTAACCAGTGCGGAGTAAACAGTTTTATTCAATTATCAGTGAACAATTGGCTCAGTATTCAGTAAACGGTGGTCAGTGATCAGTTTTGTTCCCTAATAGCCAGAAACGACTTAACTCTGAGTTGTTTATATTCTAGGAAAAAGAGGCGTTTGGGTTTCAAGGTCTGTCGCTGATTTACATGCCGGTGGCTGAGCGGAGTCGAAGCCACGATTAAAGGGTTTAGTTTTCAGTATTCGGTAAACAGTGTTTTTCAATTAACAATGGTGTACGTTGTACGTCCCTGATAAAGGTTGACCACTTAAAAGATCGGAACCAAAAGAAAAGCCCTTCAAACAAAGGTTCTCGATACAAAATTCCTCCGGAATTTGACTCGAACTCACGACTTCATAACCTCGTAACAGCATAACAGCTTAACCTTTTAACTATTTAGCCGTTTAACCATCCCACAGGTAAAGCCCTCAATCCCCACCCAATAGCACAGCACTTATAAAATTCACCTATTATTACATTATCCCATCGGTACATTTCCACATTAATCCCCCCATTTCCAAATTTTCAAATTAACAAATCTCCAAATTAAACCATTGCTACATTTCCACATTGCTCAATTGCTACATTAGTCATTGGTACATTGTCTTCATTTTCCCGTTGAAATACCAAAAAGTTCTATAAATTGCACGATTTTAATTTTTAACATTAAAGCACCCCAATCTCTTATCATGTTTAGAAAATTAGGATTTCTTCTTTTAGGTACCCTACTCCACTTAAATATCTACGCTCAGAATCATTTTATCACCGATGTTGGGCTACTACTTTTACTCCAAGAAAAGGATAACTCGTTTTGGTCCCATAGCAACACCAATGGGCTGATTCACCCCAGTACGCAACTCCTAGGTTCTATTGGTTCTGAATACTCCAACTATGTTGGGGAGTACGGGAGACTCGTAATAGGTGGAAGTGCATTCTATGCGGTTAACAAGAACCATCCAGATGGGATAGCTCTAGACCAATATTATGGAATGTACGAGCTTCATAACCTTAAGCTTACCCTAGGGGCTAAACGACGCCCGGAAAAACTAATGGGACTCTCCAGCGTTGGGGGCGATATCCTGTGGAGCAATAATGCCCGTGCTATACCAGGAATCGAATTCGCTTCTTTTGAACCTATTGAGCTTTCAGAGTTTTTTAGTTTCGAAGGGGCCTTTGGACATTACCTGCTAAATGACGACCGAGCCATAGACCATGCCAAACTTCATTACAAACAATTGACCTTTAATTTTAAACCCTACCAAAGATCCACTCTTTCCCTTGGTTTACACCATTATGCACAGTGGGGAGGTGCATCGCAACCGAATAGTGTAAGGGATTTGGCAAAAGTGGTTTTTGGTGCCACAGGAAGCACTAGGGCAAACCAAATGGGTTCTTACCATATCGATTATAAATATGAGTTTAGAAACAGGGATCAACTACACCTTTACCATCAATCCATTTTTGAAAACCGATCGGGGATTAAATTAAAGAACTTTCCTGATGGGGTATGGGGCGCCTTTTGGTCTACCTCAGAAGATAGTTTTATAAAAGGTGTTCTCTATGAATACCAACACCTACAAAGTCCTAGCAATTATTTTAATAATACCTACTACCCTTCTGGTTATACCCATTTTGGGGAGGTTATAGGGACCCCATTCATCACCCCAGACCGTAACGGAACAGGGATTGTCAATAACTCCTACAGGGCGCACCATATAGGCGCGGCGGGCCGTATATTCAATTTAGACTATAGGGCCAAGGCTAGTTATGTAATAAATGAAGGTATTGACGGCTCCTGGGATCCATCTCACAATAACCTATATACCCATGGAGACCTAACCTATCGGCATTCCGAAAGAAGTACCTTCTTCCTTAGCCTTGGTGCCGATCTAAAAAGCGCACTCAGAGACCGAATCACCCTAGGGCTTGGCTATCGCTACCGATTTGGAAGACTCCCGCGTTATATCTATGCAAATTGTTCCCCGTATCGTGGACGGTAAGCAATTTATTCAATAAACAGTAAACAATAAGCAATTGGCTCAGTATTCGGTAAACAGTGTTTTTCAATTAGCAATTAGCAAGGGGTTCATAAGTACGTCCCTGATATAGGTTGACCACTTAAAAAATCGGAACCAAAAGAAAAGCCCTTCAAACGAAGGTTCTCGATACAAAATTCCTTCAGAATTTCACTCGAACTGACGACTTCATAACCTCGTAACAGCTTAACCTCATAACAGCTTAACAACTTAACCTTTCAAGTAATAACCATAATGCTCAGCTAGTGAGATTTCCCAATCGCCCTGAAATAGGGCTCTTGTCGAAATGACGTTCTCATTAATATATTATTTATATATTTTCAAATTAACAAATTGGCAAATCTCCAAATTAAACCATTGGTACGTCGCTACATTGACCAATTGCTACATTAACAAAAAACCAGCTACGGTCCAATATTACATGGAACCATAACTGGTATTTATTTCTTAAATAAAGTCCTCCTCCCCCATGACATCCCATACTTTTACTAGTACTGAGCGGGAAGCGAGAAATAATCGCTAACTACAATTAGAAGTTCACTACTTCAAATTCTGATCTTCTGTTAACCCTATGCTTGGATTCCGGACAAGGTTTAGTACCATCACAGTCGTTTAGCAACTGCTTCTTACCAAAAGCTTCCCCGTCCAATCTGCTGGCATCTATTCCGTGCTCCTTTATCATATAATCGATGGTGTTTTTCACCCTTTTCTCGGTCAGCTTCATATTATATTCTTGTGAGCCCCTTGCATCGGCATGTGAACTTATCTTTAAGGTAACCGTTGGATTGGCTTGTAAGATTGCAGCCAACTTATCCAGTCTTTCTTTTTCCGCTTTGCTCACAGCAGAAGAATTAAACGCAAAGCCTACATTACCTACATCCTTCACTTGCTTTTCAATATTGGCTCTTCTTTGGTTTTCGGCATCTCTTTTCGCTTTCTCCTCTGCAGCCAAACGTGCCTGCTCCTTCTCCCTTGCCAATCGCTCTGCAAGTAGTCTGGCTTCTTCCTCTGCTTTTTTGGCTGCGTTAATGGAATCTTGTACCCTTTGGTTCTCATTGATCAAGGCCAGCTTCTGCATGCCTTTTTTGGAAAGTCCTTTCTCTATCCCAAAACGATATACTACTCCGGCATGATGCTGCAAATGGTTATCCTTGTCTCCCATTCCCCATTTTCCAGAACTACTAAAATCTAGACCAACACGATCTGAAAACCAGGTCCTAAAACCAACCACCGCGTTATAGGTTCCCCTAAAATCGTCGTTTACGTCTGCATATCCCAGGCCAACACCTACATAAGGATCAAAAAAGCCGGTTTCCCCGATTATCTTGTTTAGGTCATAGCTAAGTCTAGCATCAAAAGCAAGATAATCTGTTTCAGTAGCGTTTACCGCACCATTAATCATTTTCCCTACTTTGTATTTGTTATAGGAAGCAATCCCTTCAATCCCCAATCCACTATTAAAGTACCTCCCGATACTTATTCTAGATGGGAAAGCCACGGAATTCCAATTATCCTTAATGTCGAACAACCCTTTGCCCCCACTTCCCGAATCATCCACAAAATTGTAACCTAAGCCCACCATCCAAGTACTCTTAACCTTATAGTCCTTGTCCGTTAAGCTTAAGTTCTGTGCAGAACTAACATTAAAAGAAATAACAAATAAAAAAACTATAATAAACCTGTAGCTATTCATAAAAAACAATAATTGGTTAAGCTGGCAAAACTAGCCTAATGTTCATGGGTGTCGACTTAAACTCTATGAGATACAATTTTTATCGATAGGATGCTACAATCAATTAACAATAAACAATTATCAATGGTGTACGTCCCTGATATAGGTTGACCACTTAATAGGTCGGAACCAAAAGGAAACGGCTTCAAACAAAGGTTCTCGATACAAAATTCCTTCAGAATTTCACTCGAACTGACGGAATTCAGTTGCCAGTAACCAGTGCGGAGTAAACAGTTTTGTACGTCCCTGATTTAGGTTGGACACTTAAAAGATTGGAACCAAAAGAAAAGTGCTCCAAACGAAGGTTCTCGATACAAAATGCCTATGGCATTTCACTCGAACTGACGGCGTATAAACTTTTGAATACCTACATAACGACGGCTTCATACCCAAATTTCCAAATTGGCAAATCTCCAAATTAACCCATTGGCACATCGCTACATTGATCAATTGTTACATTAATCCCCCCGTCACTTCGAGTGGTTTTGCGAAACGCAGTGAAGCAAAATTGTATCGAGAAGCAGGGGTTGATACTGCCACCCTAGGGGTTTAAACCTAAAAGGAAACAGCTTCAAACCAAGAGTTCTCGATACAAAATTCCTTCAGAATTTCACTCGAACTGACGACTTCATAACCTCGTAACAGCTTAACCTCATAACAGCTTAACATTTTAACTATTTAACCGTTTAACCATCCCCTATGTAAAGCCCTCAATTCCCACCCAATAACACAGCACTTATAAAATTCACCCATTATTACATTTACACATTAAACAAAACACCAGCTACGGTCCAAAATAAATTGGAACCATAACCGGTGTTTGTACTTAGTCTTATGTCCTCCCCTACTTTGACTACTGGATCTACTTAGGAGCTTCCAGGTGAGGAGCTAGAAGCAGGGCTTCTATTAGAAGCTCGCCACTTGGAATTCTGATCGTCTATTTTCTCTGTGCTTGGTTTCTGGGCAGTACTTAGTACCATCACAGTCGTTTAGCAACTGTTTTTTACCAAAGGCTTCTCCATTGAGTCTACTAGCGTCTATTCCTTTCTCGTTTACTAGGTAGTCGATAGTGTTCTTTACCCTTCTCTCCGTCAGCTTTAAGTTATACTCCTGCGAGCCTCTGGCATCGGCATGGGAACTTACCTTGATGGTGATGCTGGAATGGGCTTCCATAATCTCGGCCAACTTATCCAAACGTTCCCTTTCTGCTTTGCTTACCCATGCAGAATTGAAAGCAAAATTAACATGACCTACAGACTTTACCTGACTTTCTATACTGGCTCTTCTTTGATTTTCGGCATCTCTTTTCGCTTTCTCTTCTGCCGCTAAACGCGCCTGCTCCTTCTCCCTTGCCAATCGCTCTGCAAGTAAACGTGCTTCTTCCTCTGCTTTCTTAGCTGCGTTGATAGAATCCTGTACTCGCTGGTTTTCATTGATTATGGCCAGCTTTTGCATGCCTTTCTTAGATAGTCCTTTTTCTATACCGAAACGATATACAACTCCGGCATGATGCTGCAAGTGGTTCCCCACATTGATACCTACCTTACCCGAGCTACTAAAATCTAACCCGAATTGATCCGAAAACCAGGTTCTGAATCCGACTACTGCGTTGTATGTCCCCCTATCCTGATTATTGGCCCTGGTATAACCCATTCCAACTCCTACATAAGGATCAAAGAAACCGGTTTCCCCTATAATCTTGTTCAAATCATAACTCACCCTGGCATCTACCGAATAATAATCCATTTCGGTAGTGTTTACCGCTCCACTAACAACCTTCCCTACTTTATATTTATTATAGGAACCAATGGCTTCTATACCCAAGCCATTTTTAAAATACCTACCTATACTTAAGCGCGATGGATAAGGCAAGGCATTCCAATTGTCCTTAACATTAAATAATCCCTTTAATTGTCCATCGGAATCATCCACAAAATTGTACCCTAGGCCCACCATCCAGGCGCTTTCCACGATATGATCCTTGTCCGTAAGCACCAATTCCTGGGCGGAATTAACATTAAATGAAGCAACCAATAATACTACTAAAATAATCCTGTAAATATTCATAAAACTATAAATTAGATCAATTTGCAATAATAGGCCCATGTTTATGAGCCACAATTAAAACTCCGCAAGATACAAATTTTATCGACTATCAGCCGCTCATGCCCCCCCCTTAATCCTTCCTATTTCCTAAGGTTTTATAGGGACAACCTCCATTTTCACCACCTATTTATGGAGCCTATTTAAATGTCCAAATAATTGACTTTAACTTATTTTACAACGGGAAAAATTTGGGATAATTGCCTTTTGAGTTGGGATATTGGTTCTAGGGGAAGATATGTTATAAGATACGGTGGCAACGGTGGATTCTGCCACTTAAGAGTTTTAAACCGAAAGAAAGTGCTCCATACCAAGGTTCTCGATACAAAATTCTTTCAGAATTTCACTCTAACTAACGGAGTTCAGTGGTCAGTAATCGGTGGACAGTAAACACTAATCAGGGATACGAAAGATGGGGTTAGACTATATGCTGTAGGCAATAGGCTGTAGGCATTAGGTAATGAGCTTACTATTTATGGACTTAATGATTCTTATTCCTTTAATTCATGAGAATTTCCGCTCCCTTTAGGGAAAGGGGTAAACGGAAATTCTGGACTGAAAGGAATCACTGGAAATTATATTTGCTTTCAAGAATAATCTTTCAATCCCAAGGTTCTCAATACTAAATTCCTTCGAAATTTCACTCTGACGGAGTTCAGTGGTCAGTAATCGGTAGACAGTAAACACTAATCAGGGATACGAAAGATGGGGTTAGACTATATGCTGTAGGCAATAGGCTGTAGGCAATAGGCTGTAGGCAATAGGCTGTAGGCATTAGGTAATGAGCTTACTATTTATGGACTTAATTATTCTTAATCGTTTAATTCATGAGAATTTCCGCTCCCTTTAGGGAAAGGGGTAAACGGAAATTCTGGGCTGAAAGGAATCACTGGAAATTATATTTGCTTTCAAGAATAATCTTTCAATCCCAAGGTTCTCGATACAAAATTCCTTCGGAATTTCACTCTGACGGAGTTCAGTAGCCAGTAAACAGTGCGGAGTAAACAGTTTTTTCAGTGAACAATTGGCAATGTCTGAAAGTAGCGTTAGGCTATATGCTGTAGGCTTTTGGCTCTAAGCAATTGGCATACTATTAAAAGACTTAATTATTCTTAATCGTTTAATTCATGAGAATTTCCGCTCCCTTTAGGGCAAGGGGTAAACGGAAATTCTGACCTGAATTGAATTATCCGCTTTTTACTAGCCTTATTTCATAACTAGATAACTTCTTAACCTTATAACAATCCAATGGCTAATACCTAAATAACGAAGCCACATTAACAAATTCCCAAATTAAAACCATTGCTACACTTATCCATTGTTGCATTTCTACTTTAATTTATTCCCTCATTCACATATTAACAAATTGCCAAATCTTCAAATCAAATAACCAGCTAC
>NZ_VVIN01000094.1:0-7355 GCF_008711145.1 Arenibacter lacus | reverse complement strand
AAAATCAGCCTAGATTTTTTTGAATACTTTTTTCAGCGATGGAAAAAAGTATTGAAAGGCCTGTTGAAGGGTGGATTATTGTTGTTGAGCTTACCTGATAATTTTGACTACACACAACTTTTGAGCTTGATCCTATTTGTTTAATAAGAATCACTAGGGCACTTCAACCAAAGGAAACAAAAAAACCTGCTTTAATTCAATAGGAATAAAGCAGGCCTTTAAAAATTACCTAACCAACGGTATACACTCTAAATTTAATCTATTTCTCCTTGGGATTACTGTTTTTGAATATCAAACTAAACAGGTATCCAAAACCAAAACAGGAGGCCACCCCAATAAAGGAGTACATTAAAAAGTTAATGGAGGTGTATACGCTGATATACCATAATAATATACCACTCACCACTAATCCTAGCAGGGTCCCGGTGCTATTTGCACGTTTAGTAAGCATTCCCAAAAGGAACATTCCTCCCAAACCACCTGTAAACAAGCCTAAGAATCTATAAAACTGATCCCAGAGCGATTTAATATTGGAATTCGCCATCCAAAGGGCCAATAGCACCCCAAATACTCCAACAAAAACGGTGACGATACGAGCTACTTTAAGCATTCCCACATCGTTTAATCTAGGATTGTACCGTTTGTACAAGTCATTACAGAAAGCGGTGGAGACCGAATTTAAGCTACTACTGATACTAGACATGGCTGCAGAAAAGATTCCCGCAATAAGCAATCCAGAAACTCCTACGGGCAATTCCTTAACAATATACCAAGGGAACAGGGAGTCGTTATTGGAAATGGCCGGCGAAAGTCGGTCTGGCATTTCAGTATAAAAAATATAAAGCAACGTACCTATACCAAAGAAAATGATAGTAGCTGGTAGTGTTAACAAGGCGTTGGTATATAAAGTCTTTTGAGAATTTTTCACACTAGTACTAGTTAGATACCGCTGCACAATGGTCTGATCCGTACCTTGGGTTACCATAGCCGATGCCAAACCTCCTATAAACACCACCCAGAAGGTAGAGTCTGTGAAATTAAAATTGAAATTTATGATATTAAACTTTTCATTTTCCGAAGCGTAGGCCATCATTTCCGGAACTGGGGTCTCTGTATGCAAGAGAACCCAAACAATGGCAACAATACTACCTCCCATTAGCACAACTACCTGTAATACATCCGTCCAAATAACAGCCTCTATACCACCAAATGCCGTATAGAGTACGCAGAGGATCCCCATCATCAGAATACAGGTTTCCACAGAAATACCGGTTACAATGGAAATTGCCAGCGAGGGCAGTAATAATACAATACCGATCCGACCTAACTGGAAAAGGATAAAAGAGATACTCCCAATAGCTCTAGCCAAGTAATTAAAACGTTTTTCCAAGTACTCATAGGCCGTGGAAATATGCAGCTTGTTAAAGAAAGGAATAAACAAAAATGCAATTAAGGGGGTAATTGCTATAGCCGCAATATTCAACATAAAGAAGGACCAGTCCGTTATAAATGCCTTTGCTGGGATAGCCATAAAAGTAATGGCACTCAATAAGGTCCCAAACACACTAAGACCTGATGCCCACCATGGAATACGACCACCTCCAATAAAATAATCGTCCGTAGACTTTTGTTTTCTGGCAAAATAAACTCCAATCAAAAGTGAAACCAAAAGATACAAGGCTAATACCGTATAGTTTAGAAATCCAAAGGAATGAGTAGGTTCGTCCACGCTAAAGTTAAATACCTCTGGTGTTCTAATTCCTGGAGAGATTTCTCCGGAAACAATTACAAAGTCTTGATCTTTTTTTATTCCAAGGGTAGTAACCGGTAGCCCTTGGTCTAAGGTATCGTATACATACCACTGATCGGTTATGGTGTTAAACGCCAGGATTTCCTTGCTAAATCCAGGGTGATTGTTAAGAATAGAATCGCGCTTAGCTGTTAATTGCTTAACAATACTATCATTTTGGGCCTCGCTAATTTGCTTACCGAAGGTCTCCAACTGGGTAAAAAGCACTTCATCCGATCCGCCGTAGAGCATCACGTGCATGGACCCCATTGGTTCCGCAACCGCTCCCATGATTACTCTAGGCGTTCCATTGATGGTTAAATCCCCTTTATCTATCCATATCTTTTTATTGAGATCATAGGAAAGAAATTGAGTTATGGGAGTGGATATACTTCCTTTAGTTTGGTTTCTTCCTCCAATCAGAAAAATATTCCTGGAATGGGGAGTATCCTGAACCACCATCGCATGAAGGGCTCGGGGTTCTCCTGGGAAATCTTCCAGTTTTTCCCAAGCTTTTCTTTCGCTTAAATTTAAACGATAAAATGAGTTGCTACTTTTTTCGGAATTCATCCCCCCAGCCACATAGACATAGTCATCTTCCACTACGGCCGAGGTATAGGCCAAGGCTTCTGGAAGATCTGGGTAGCTAACAATATCGATATCTTTCTTGGACTGATTGTAAGAAAGTAAGATAACGCTCTTACTTACCGTGTCTTTGTTATCACCACCAATAATTAAAACCCCTTTATCCGTAGAAACGGATGCTCCATAGCCCAAGGGCATTGGCAAGGTTTGGGCAGACAGTCTCCAACTGTTGTTTTCTAATATATAAATAGAATTATGCCACACTTTGGCACCCCCTTCCCATGGTAACCCATTAGGGAAATTAGCACCGCCGGCAACGATAAGCACCCCGTTGTGCACACCACCCATCATTCCAGCAAATCCCATGGATTTGCCCCCTTGCTCTTGAGCTGGCAAGGAAGGTAGTTTGGACATTTTTATATTAGAGACATCTTGCCCTTGAAGCGCAGTGGTTAATAAAAATAACCAAACAAAATAGGAGAGAACTTTACGTATTTTCATTATACTACCGTTTATCAATACATTAAGGGCCACAAGATAACAAATCAAGTATTATGTATAACATATAGCCTTCTTTTTTATTACCAAAACCTCGAATTTAACATTATCAATCTGGACAGCCAAAAAAGAATCATACCTTAGATTAGCGGAAAGGAGTTACTGAGCGTACACATAGAAGCCTGACTTACAGCAGAGAAGACAAATACCCTTCATCTAAAAGCTATCCATGCTCCCCTTGCTTGGCGTATATAAAAATAATAGTGAAGTAGTGGCCATACACTACCCAGTCTTACTAGAAAACAAGCAACGCCTATCCAATATCCTTCTACATCGAATAACTAGGCATGAGAATCGCCAATAACCAATTAAACTTAGAGGGGATGTTTATTAGTCCCTAACCTATTGGAAATTGAAAAGAGGAGCTACATAGAAAAGCATCCTACACCAGGTTGAAACCCTCGGTATAGGACACTAAGTCCCATAAAAATGGCCCATATTTAATATTCAGTGAGGACTTTTTTAATGGCTGTTGCCATATTTTCAGCTCTTTCTCTCACCACTTCCTCTGTCCACCCCAGTTTTATAAGACAAGATATAGTACGCCCCACCCAATGATCCGATTGGGCAAAGTTGGTAGTGTTATAATCTAGCACCCCATCTTTAATATGGTCCGATACGGGGCTCAGGGATTTTAAATCTTTAAGATGCTCCCACTTCCTATGGTAGTGCCAATTATTATCATACCAATAAAAACAGGCATCCACTCCGTGTTCTGTTAAGGAGGTGAAGGCTTTGCGGGCCAACTCTTCCGTAGGCAAGAAAAAACTGAGGAAGGAATAATTTTCCACCCCATTTGTTGGCACCCTTCTAAACGTTATTTCTGGAATGGATTCTAGGGCCGTACGCAGGATGGTGTAATGTTTTTTCTGAATATCTAAAAATTGATCTAACCTAGCAATCTGTGCCAGACCTACTGCAGCATGCAATTCTGAAATTCGATAGTTATACCCAAGGAAGGGGTGACTCTCTGCTCCCCTATCGTTCCCGATATGATCATGACCGTGATCGGAAAACTGATGGGCTGTGGTATAAAACTCCTCATTATTGGTGATAAGGGCACCTCCTTCACCACAGGTAATGGTTTTTACATAGTCGAAAGAAAAACATCCCAGATCCCCATAACTTCCCAAAGGCTTCCCTTCATAACTACCCCCTATGGCCTGGCAGGCATCCTCTATCATTAGTAGGCCATGTTGGTCACAAACAGCCTTAAGAGAAGCTAAATTGGCCATGGAGCCACACATATGCACGGGCATCACCACCTTAGTTTTCTCTGTGATCGCTTGTTCTACTGCTTTAGGGTCTAAGGTAAGGGTATCATCCACATCCACTAAAATTGGAGTGGCCCCTACGGATAGGACAGCTTCAAAACTAGCCACAAAGGTAAAAGTAGGTAGTATCACTTCGTCCCCTGCCCCAACCTTGGCACAGGCCAAAGCTACAGTGAGCGCTGCGGTACCACTACTTACCAAATGAGCGTGATTCACCTGCATTCGATTCTCGAGCGCTTTCTCTAGCTCCTTGGCTTTCCAATGTCCGTTTCTCATTCCGTCAAAACCATAGCGCATAAGCACTCCTGATTCCAACACTTCATTCACCTGCGCTTTTTCTTGATCACCAAATAGTTCAAAACCTGGCATAAATCTATATTTTGTTTAGTTGAAATTAATTGTAATGGTAGTTAGGTAATATGCACTACACTATCCTTAAGGTTTTTGCGGACTTTTTTAAGGCTAGCAAACATATCATCATGGGCCCTATATCCAACGGGAAGTACCAGAACGGAGGTAAGCTTATCTTTTTCTAGCCCCAATAATTGGTCATAGGCAGAAGGATTAAAACCCTCCATAGGGCAAGAGTCTATTCCTTCCATGGCACAGACGGTTAATAAGGTCCCCAAGGCAAGATATGCTTGGTTGGTAGCCCATACCCGAACTTCTTGTCGCTCTTTTTTAGAAAAGTTATCTACCAAGGCCCCTTTAAACGGCTCTAAGATTTCATCTGCGGTATTGCGTATCTGTTTAACCCTATTAAAATAATTATGAATGAATTCCTTATCGATTTTCTTTTCGATACAAATGATAAATACGTGCGAAGCCTGCCCTACTTGTTCCTGACCGTAGCTGTGTTTTACCAGTTCCTGTTGCAGTTTTTTATTCTGTACCACTACCAGTTTAATGGGTTGCAAACCATAGGAGGAGGCGGTTAGATTAAAGGCCTGCTCTAAAATTTGTTGTTTTTCCTGGGTCAGCAACTGATCGGGGTCAAACTTTTTTACCGCATAACGCCATTGCAATTTCTTTATAACATCCAAATCACTCATTTTTATTTTCAAAACTTAATTAGGTGCAAGTACTATTGGGGCAATTACTTTTTCTTTTGCCCACCGCTGTTCTCCTAAGTTTTAGGGACATTTTTTTCCTTTCTCGTAAAAAAGTCAAAGTTAAGTTAATTATCCAATTCCACTAAGCATTGCCCAGCAAAAGTAGGGTGAGAATGGCATAAGATGATGATTACTAGCTGCTGACTAAACCGCAACCTAAGCTTAGGAATCCATTTTTAGGTTCTATAGAGTAGAAGATTATAGGATTTATCACTTTGAGTAAAAATAAAAAGCAAAAAACCTTTTATTAAGTTGAAAAGGTTTTTATATTTGCACCCGCTAAGGAGAAATGGCAGAGTGGTCGAATGCGGCGGTCTTGAAAACCGTTGAGGGTCACACCTCCGGGGGTTCGAATCCCTCTTTCTCCGCCAAAAGACCCACAAAGGGCACTCTAAAACCTGTAAGTCGTTGATTTACAGGTTTTTTCATTTTATTCAATATCATATAATACCATATAATATCAAATAAAAAGTGAGGACTTCGGTGGGCTTTTTGTGTTAGAAAATAATACGCACCGAATCAACTCATACACACTCAAAACCAAGGGGTTACACACTATAATCATCAATTAATTCTTTATCTTTAAAAAAAATTAAAGGTGATGTAATCATGCAAAATTCATTTTCAGTGCTATTTTACCCTAGATTTAACGACCTAGATAAAAAGGGTTATGCCCCCATTTATCTACGAATCACGGTAAACGGAAAGCGTTCCGAAATCAGTATTAAACGAAAGATATCATTTAAACAATGGAATACTGAAGCTTGTAAAGCCAAGGGTACAAGTATAGAGGCGCGTGAAATAAATAGGTATATGGATGCCGTTAGAAGCAATGTTTATAACATTCAAAGTCAGTTAATTGAGAAAGGGGAGATAGTCACAGCCAAGAGAATAAAACAAATTTATCAGGGTAAGGGAAAAAGCCAAAAAATGCTCCTACAAATTTTCTCTGATCATAATGACAAAGTCGAGAAATTGGTTGGCAAAGAATTTGCTCCAGGGACCCTTGAACGATACAAAACTGCAAAAAAGCATGTAGAAGATTATATTAAATTTGAATACCAACAAAGCGATATACCTGTAAGGGAGGTGGACCATAAGTTTATTAGCGGTTTGGAATTCTACCTTAAGACGGAGCGAAATTGTGCACATAATACCGCCATCAAATATATCACCAACTTCAAGAAAATCATCCGCATCGCTTTCGCCAACGATTGGATTACTAAAGACCCTTTTATAAACTGGAAAGGAAAATTAAAAACGGTGGAAAGAGAGTTTCTCAGCGAGGAGGAAATTCAAACGATGCTTGAAAAAGAATTGCCCATGGATCGACTAAATCACGTGAAGGATATATTTCTATTCTCTTGTTTCACCGGCTTAGCATATGCAGATGTAAAGAAGCTTTCCAAAGCTGATGTTGTCGTAGGGATTGACGGCGAGCAATGGATAAAAATAAAACGTTCCAAAACGGATACCCGCAGTAGCATCCCACTGCTCCCTACGGCTTTAGCTATTTTAGAAAAATATAAAGATCATCCTGATGTAACCAATAAGCAAAAATTACTTCCCGTCTTATCGAATCAAAAAATGAATGCCTATATCAAGGAAATTGCCGATTTATGTGGGATTTCCAAAAACCTCACCTTTCATTTGGCCAGACATACCTTTGCCACAACAGTGACGTTGTCCAACGGAGTCCCCATTGAATCCGTAAGCAAAATGCTGGGACACAAATCCTTAAGAACTACCCAGCATTATGCCAAAATATTGGATTTAAAAGTAAGTGAGGATATGAAACAATTAAGAAAACGTTTTAATTCAATTCAAAAATGATAGGTTAACTCATTCTCTTAATATCGACTTAATTATTTTCATCCTATCTTTTGGCAATGGAAGATTAACTTAATACTAGGTTGAGCCTAGTCCTTATATATGTAGTGTTACGTTAAAAATAGAATATAATAAAATTGCCTGAAATTTGAAGTACATATTTTGTGGGAATTTTATTAAGGAAGCATTATTTTTACACTTTCACTG
>NZ_VVIN01000093.1:0-7547 GCF_008711145.1 Arenibacter lacus | reverse complement strand
ATCTGGATTGCGTTATCCAGAAGATATAGATATTAAAATAACAGGTCTAAGGCCAGGAGAAAAACTCTATGAGGAGCTGTTGGCCAATGGTGAGAATACCATGCCCACCTATCATAAGAAGATTATGATAAGCAAGTGCAGGGAATTTAATTATGACCAAATAAGATCTAAGATAAATGAGCTGTGCGTAAGCAATATGTTTTTTAATGAAAATATTGTTTTGCTCATGAAAGAGATTGTACCAGAGTATATATCCAGTAATTCAGAGCTATGTAAATTGGACAAGCAGCGGTTAGATAAGCAAAAGGAAAATTCTATGCCAAAAATTATACAAACCTAAGTAAATAACCGTTCCAATAGCATCAACACAATGAACAATTCACCTAAAACCACCTATATGAAAATCAAATCTTTCTGTATACTATCCGGCGTACTATGTCTTTCTATCATACTTCTCTCTTCCTGTGCCTCCAAGGCAAGGGTAGTCTACTTTCAAAATGCAAGTGGGTACGAAACTATGGTAGAAGAGCACAGCTTTACTCCGAAGTTTAAAGTAGATGACCTTGTTAGTATTCATGTCTCCACTTTAGATCCAGAGGCAAGTACTCCCTTTAATTTATTTAAAGGTGCGTCTGAGGGCGGTTTCCGTCCAGAGCAAATAGATTATCTTATAGACCAAGATGGTAATATTAATTTTCCCGTTTTAGGAAAGGTGAAAATTGCTGGTCTTTCCCCCGAGGAAGTGAGGGTATTGTTGTCGGAAAGATTAGCAGACTATCTAAAAGATCCCATAATTAATATTCGCTTGGTGAACTTTAAAGTGACCGTTCTAGGAGAGGTGGCTAGGCCGGGGACGTATCCTGTAAATGGAGAACGAATCACTGTTTTAGAAGCATTGGGTTTAGCGGGGGACCTCACCATCAAGGGGATGAGGGAAAACGTAATGGTTATTCGAGATTTTGATGGAACTAAGGTTTATACAAGGTTAAACCTGACCCAGAAAGAGGTTATGAATTCGCCTGTTTATTATCTTACCCAAAATGATGTGGTGTATGTAGAGCCCAATAATTCGGCCATCGCATCCTCCAGTTTAGATAGTAGAACTACTATTGCTATTTCACTGGCTTCCTTAGTGATTACCTCTGCCATTCTCTTTATTACGAGAAATTAAATATTAACCGTTTATTCCAGCTTATTTCATGAGCCCCAAAACTGAATTTAACAAATCGGAGCATCCGGATCTAAATGAAATTGTAAATCAATACACCAGACACTGGAAATGGTTTATAGTATCTATAGCAATTGCCCTTGCGATGGCGTTTATTTATCTCCGCTATACCAAGCCGGAGTATGTTGCTGAAGCAAAAATTCAAATTCTAGACGAAAAAAATTCAGGACCCGGTCTTGGGATATTTCAGGAATTGGAGTTATTGTCTGGAAGTAACACCGCTGTAATTGATGAGATAGAAATAATTAAATCGAGATCCAACTTTATTGAGGTGGTGAAAAAACTGGGACTCAATACTAGAATAATGGCCCAAGGGAAGATTATGGAAACGGAACTGTATAGCAATTCGCCGGTTAAAATAAATTTTATTGAAGCAGATTCCATTATTAACAAAGCAACTTTCCAATTTTTCTTGGAACCTTCATCACCTACAGTCTTTGGATACAGTGAGGATGAGAATGCCCCGGTTAGACCGTTGGCCTTTGGGAAAAATATCCCAACTCCAATTGGCGATATTGTAATTACTCCAAATTTGGAGAACTTTGAGCGTTATAAGAACTTTAAGTTGAAAGTGGTGGTAGACCCAGTAACCTTGGTGGCTCAAACCTATCGAGATAAGATTAGGATTGTTACTAATGATAAGGTATCCAATATTCTTAATATTTCCTTGAATGATCCTATAGAGGAAAAGGCAATTCATATTTTGGATGAGTTGATTCATATTTATAATAAAAACGCCATTGATGATAAACGTGAAATTGCGGACAGGACTTCCAACTTTATAGATGACCGGATAGCAGAAATTTATGGAAATCTTTCCTCAGTAGACCAATCGGCAGAAGATTTTAAAACCGATAGGGGGCTTACTGATATCGCTTCCGAGGCCAACATCAATCTAAATGTAGGGGTCGCCAATCAGCAAGAGCTGGCTGGGATGCGAACCCAACTAAATATAGCCTCTTCTATGAAGGATATTTTGGAGCAGCAAGGGAGCTTTGAAGTATTACCGGGTAATATAGGGCTGAATGATCCTAGTATTAGTAGTGCAACTTCGAGGTATAACGAGTTGGTGTTGGAGCGAAAGAGGTTGTTGAAAAGTTCTAATGAGAAAAATCCCGTAATTGTAAATTTAGACCAGCAAATATTGGGCTTAAAGCGGAATATTGAGTCCAGCTTAAATAGTACAGTAGATAATCTTGGGATGCAGGTGAGTGCATTAAGTGGACAGCAAGCCATATTTAATTCCAAAATTTATTCCTCTCCTAAAAATGAAAGGGCACTTAGGGATATTACCAGGCAACAGCAAACTACAGAGCAATTATACTTGTATTTGCTACAGAAAAGGGAGGAGGCCCAAATTGCAGTTGCTTCCACCTCTCCAAAATCTAAAATCATAAATCCAGCGCACAATCCCAGTCCCTTTCCTGTTTCGCCGAAAAAGAAGATTGTTTATTTGGCCTTTTTTATTCTCGGGGGACTTGTACCATTTTCAATAATTTATGGGGCCAATTTGTTGGATAACAAGGTACACAATATGCACAGTCTGGAAAGGGTGGCAAGTAATATTCCCATCTTGGGGGAGTTACCGCGATTATCCAGTAAGGAGCAAAAAATAATTGGTAAGGAAGATCGCTCTGTACTCGCCGAGTCTCTTCGGATCATTAGAACCAATTTGGACTATCTAATTAAAACTGACCGCGGTGCTTCCGGAGGTAAAAACAATATTGTTTTTGTGACCTCTAGCGTGCCTGGAGAGGGAAAATCTTTTCTATCAACTAATCTAGCCCTGACCATTGCCAGTACCGATAAGAAAGTGTTATTGCTTGGTGCGGATGTTCGTAATCCCAAGTTGTTCTCCTTTTTTACTGGCAGTAGTACACAAAGAATAGCTGACTTATCGTCTAAAAAGAAGGTAGGTCTTACGGAATACTTGTATGATGACTCCTTGGAATTAAAGGAAATTATACATCCTATGAATGTTTTTAAGGAAACTATGGATGTTATTTACTCAGGGCGGATACCGCCTAACCCAGCTGAATTGTTGATGAGTAAACGGATTAAAGAACTATTTAAAGATATTTCTGAACACTATGATTATGTAATTGTAGATACTGCTCCCTTAATGGTGGTAACGGATACTCTTTTAATCAGTGAATACGCCAATCATATAATTTATGTTTCTCGTGCTGGTACTACCGAGAAAAAAGCAATACAGTTCCCAATAAAACTTCAACAAGATGGTAAAATAAAAGGCCTGTCATTTGTTGTGAATGATGTGAAAACCTCCAATCTTGGTTATGGGGGAAAATATGGCTACGGTTACGGCAAGCAGCATAAAAAGTGGTGGAAGTTTTAACCGACCTACCTCAGAAAGTAAAAATGAACTATAAAACTCCGATAGTTAACCTGTCGGAGTTTTTTTATAGTAGTTATAAAACCTTAACTTTTTAACTGGATGGAAGGTAATTTTTTGGATGATATCGCACCAAAAATTTAAGTCAGCAATTCATTTATTAGTCAATACCTATTGCCTAATGAATTGTGATGAAATTATTTATACTATAGCTTTGTTGCAGATAGGGGGATAACCAGCTTATTTTACCTAAAAGCCTTTCAATCACCTAAGAATTATCTTCAATTATTCTTCTATTGTATATCCAGTATTTTGTCGATAAACATCTTGTTTTGAACGAATAAGGTAGGGTCTTCTTTCGTCCAGTTGTTATTAGGTTATCTTTGTATAGGACTATATGAAGACAAGGTGGCTGTCGCTATTCTTCTAAATCTGGATATTATGAAAAAGATCTACTCCCCAACCTATTCTACAGTATTAATAGAATTCCTTCAACTTATTTCCAGTATAAAACCCTTTCTTGGTACCAAGCTAAAATATGGTTTATTATCCTTGTTGGCTTTCTGGATAACGTATAACTCTACCCTGCATGCGCAACTCCCAGATTCCCTTAAAAATAAATTTCAACAAGTAAATTTACTTACAGGTCTTAAGAATGCGACCACCATGAAATTTGCTCCTGATGGAAGGATTTTTATTCTAGATAGGTATGGGGAAGTTCTAATCTATAAAACGGATACCCAAACGGCATTGTCGGCTGGGACAATTCCAGTATTTCATGAGTTGGAAGATGGGCTGTTGGGGTTAGCCTTTGATCCGGATTTCTTAAACAATGATTTTGTCTATATATATTATTCACCATCCGGGCTAAATGCTAACCGGGTTTCTCGGTTTAAAATGGACGGGGATGACCTTAATCAATTATCAGAGGTGGTGATGTTGGAATGGGAAACCTCCCGTACGGCAAAGTTTCATTCCGGAGGGGGGCTCGACTTTGATTCCCAAGGGAATCTTTACATAGCAACCGGAGATAATACAGGCTACGATAACCCATATGCAGCTTGGAATGAAACAGAATCAGATCATAGTGCGGAAAAGTCCTCCTCCAATACCAACGATTTAAGGGGAAAAATATTACGGATTAAACCCCAACCGGATGGGACTTATACCATTCCTTCGGGAAATCTCTTTCCCGAAGGAACACCTTTAACAAAACCTGAAATTTATGTGATGGGAGCGCGGAACCCTTATCGCATATTTGTGGATAAGACAAATACAGATTGGTTGTTTTGGGGGGAGGTTGGTCCTGATGCCAATGAAGCCAATGCACTTGGTCCAGAAGGGTTGGATGAAATGAATTTAACCAAATCGGCAGGAAACTATGGATGGCCGTATTTTTCAGGAGATAACAATCAAGCATATCAAATCCCATATAGAACGCCCTCGCCATACTACAACGATCCGGCAGCTCCAGAGAATACCTCTGTCTGGAATACCGGTGCTACGGTATTGCCCCCGGCCCAACCTGCCTGGATTGAATTCTTCCATAAGAGTTATTTTGCGGGTCCTAGATATTATCACGACGCCAATTTAACCGATGAACAACGGTTTCCAGAAGAATTGGATGAAGCGTTTTTTTACTACGATTTCAACACTAGTAAAATTTGGACAGTAACAATGGATGCTCAAGGTAATATCTTGACGGATGAGCCCTTTGCCCCTAGCATATTTCCTACAACAGCAGACGGATTTATAGATATGGCGTTTGGCCCCGATGGCAAGATGTATATACTCGCCTATGGAGCCGGCTGCTGCCCTCAAAATGTAGGGTCCGGTAAGTTAATTCGGGTGGATTATACCGGGATCACAACTAATGCCCCGCCCAATGTACGTATTTCAGCAGATACCAATAATGGATCCTTACCATTAACAGTCAACTTTTCCAGCGCAGGAACTACAGATCCTGATGGTGACAGCCCTCTAATATTTAGTTGGGATGTTAACGGGGATGGAAATACGGATTATACGGTAGAAAACCCTACCCACACCTATCTGGTTGAAGGAACCTACAACGTACAGCTTAAAGTTGACGATGGAAATGGAGGAATTGGAGTTAATAATATTACTATATATGCGGGTAATAATGCAGCAGAGTTTACCTTTAATAGTCCGCCAGATGGAGGCCTAATGAATTGGCAAGATGATATTCAGGTTGATCTTTTGGTTACTGACGAGGAAGATGGCACTATTGATTGCAATAACGTGAATTTAGTTCCATCCTTAGGGCACCTTAATCATTTCCATGATGAGGAGACCCTAAACGGTTGTCCAAAATCTATTACCTTAGACGTAGGTACTGGGCATGGTGCTGATGGGGATACGGATATTTTTTATGTATTGAATACCAACTATACTGATTCAGGTGGTTTGCAGGCTTTTGATCAGATTGTATTGCATCCCAAAAGGAAGGAAGCCGAGTTTTTTGATACTCAAGAGAATACTCGTATTATTCCCAACACTGATCCATTAGAGGGTGGGTTTGAAGCTATAGAGGTAGATAATAATGGTTATATCTCTTTCTCGGGCAGAAATTTACAAAATATCGACGCTGTAAAATATAAAGTTGCTGCAGCCCAAGCTGGAGGTACTATAGAATTGAGACAGGGTAGTCCAACAGGTATACTTTTGGCCACAACCAATGTGCCCGCAACCGGAGGGTTGGATTCTTGGGTATCGGTACAATCCCCAATTTCTGACCCTGGAGGTAAGAACGACTTGTTTTTTGTGTTTAAACATCCCAGCGCCACAACGGATATTTTTAATCTGAATTATGTGGAGTTTATGGGAGCGGGTGTTTCTATAGATAATTCCCCTCCTTTGGTGGGGAGTGTTACAGCAGTTGGGGCTTCTCAAGTTAAAGTTGTGTTCACGGAATATGTAACCCAAGCCACGGCAGAGCAGCTTTCTAATTACTCAGTGGATAATGGGATAACCATATCTTCTGCAGTATTGCAAACGGATGGTAGAACGGTTCTACTTGCGGTTTCTACATTGAGTTCGGATGTGGTGTACAATCTTCAAATTAGTAATGTAGAAAATACTTCTGGGCTTCCTATTGCCACCGATAGTTACCAATTCTCTACCATTAGTTCTACCAGAATTAATGTAGGAGGTAATGAGGGATCATTTAATTATGGAGATTTTATAGCCGATAAATTTTTTGGAGGAGGACAGCTTTACAGTATAACGGCCCCAATAGCTGGGACTAATGATGATGCTCTTTATCAAACGGAACGCTATGGGAATTTCACCTATGAAGTCCCCGTGCCAGTAGCAGGTGAATATGATATACGATTACATTTTGCAGAACTCTTTTTTGGAGTAGGAGGGCAATCAGGAGGGCCCGGTTCACGTATATTTAATGTAAGTATTGAAGGTGTTTCTGTGCTAAACAATTTTGACATCCTAGCAGAAACAGATCCAGCGACTGCCCTTCAAAAAGAATTTAATAATATAAGTATTACGGATGGCATTGCTAATATCCAATTTACCTCGGTTGTAAATAGTGCTAAGGTCGCCGCTATTGAGATATTACCCCCCGATACTTTTAGTGTAGAACCTAAAATCACCATTTTATCGCCTGAGTTTGGATGGAGCGTAAACCAAACCTTTGACATTCACTTTTCCGTAGAGAATTGGAAAGTTAAGGAAGGGGATACTCATATGCATTATTATATAGATGGAAATTTGGTAGCGCCACACTATAGCTACGAGCCACTTACCATTGAAAACCTCAATTTAGGGAGTCATACTATCCGCTTGGAACTTTTTGATGCCAATCATGTTCCAACGGGGATTTATGATGAAATAATGGTCTCGGTTACCGATCAGGGAGTGTGTAATAGCACTATTTTTCCAGACGCTTGGGCTGTTCACCAATTAGAAACTCACTCGCATACAGCAGTC
>NZ_VVIN01000092.1:0-7570 GCF_008711145.1 Arenibacter lacus | reverse complement strand
CTAAGGCCGTATGCATCCCACCAAACACATATTGTTAACTTAATTTCCTGCATCTAGCTTTGCCCATAAATTAGTATATAATGAGCAAGGAAGAGAAAATGTTTGCCCTTATCGAGGAATTTGAGGACAGTTCCCTTAACGGTAGGGATTTTTGCAAGGAAAAGGGCCTTTTGCCCTCCACCTTCTATTACTGGAAGAAAAAGAAAGCACAAGAGGAGACATCCGTGAGCGGGGGATTTGTTGCCATCCATCCTAAATCGGAAATAACGGGAAACTTAGAATTGATTTACCCTAATGGGGTCCGGCTACGATTGGACACCTCACAACTTCCATTGATCAGCAAGCTACTAAAGCTCTATTAATGTTTGCCCTTAGCTCTTACCACACCTACTATTTTTACCCAAGGCCCTGCGACATGCGCAAATCGTTCAATGGCCTGAGCGGTCTGGTCAAGAACGAACTGGGCAGGGAACCGACCAGTGGGGATGTATTTATTTTTTTGAACCGAAACCGCACCCATCTCAAGCTCCTGCACTGGGAGGCCGGTGGTTTTGTGCTGTATTACAAACGCCTGGAACAGGGCAGTTTCAGCCCCCCGGTCTTTACAGGGGACAACCATTGTATGACCTGGTCCAAATTGGTGCTTATGGTTGAGGGGCTGCAAGTAAAAGAGGCCCATCAGAAACTCCGTTATCCGAGATAAAAAAAGTAATGGAACACCAATAAAAACAAGGGGTCTCAGTAGTTTCTACGGGTTGGTTTTTGTATCTTTACACCATGCAAGAACCCCTAGAAAACCTTACCAAAGAACAGCTTTTGGCACTCCTTGAAATACAGGAAAAATCCTTGCAAAAGGAGGCCAGGAAATTGGCTAAAGTTGAGGGCGATCTTGCCAAGAGAGAGCATAGGATTTCCGAGCTTGAATTTCAACTGGCTTATTACAAACGTTTGGCCTTTGGCCAGAAAAGGGAGCGCTTCGAGGGCGATAAGGACCAGATGAGCCTTCCCTTTGAGATGGAAGCAGAAAAGGCGGAAAAACAAGAAGGGGAGCTAAAAGAGAAACTCACTTATGAGCGCCGCAAAAGAACATCGGCCCATAAGGGAAGAATGGCCCTTCCGGACCATCTGCCCGTGGAAGAGATCAAGATCTACCCTGAAGGAGATCTTACCGATATGGTATGTATCGGGGAAGAAGTGACCGATGAGCTGGAGTACGAGCCTGCCAAATACTATATCAAACGCTACATCCGCTATAAGTATGCCTCCAAAAACAAAGAAGGAGTGGTAATCGGCGCACTTCCCGAGCAGGTAATCGAAAAGGGCATTCCCGGGGCAGGATTGCTGGCCTCCATCTTAGTGGACAAATATCAGGACCATCTCCCGCTTTATCGACAAATGCAACGCTTTAAAAGAGCGGAGATACCCATAGCTTCCTCGACCTTAGAGGGCTGGACCAGGCAGAGTCTTAAAATCATCGACATCCTTTACCAATACCTCCTTGAGGATATTCGCTCCAAAGGATACCTGCAAAGCGATGAGTCCACTATAAAAGTGATGGACCCCAATAAAAAGGGAAAAACCCATAAAGGCTATTATTGGGTGCATCATTGTCCCATTGATGGCACCGTACTCTTTGATTACCAGCCCGGACGTAGCCGAGAGGCTGCCAAGCATGTATTGGCAGATTTCAAGGGCTATCTTCAGACCGATGGCTATGTGGCCTATGATAAAATAGGAAAACGAGAAGGGGTTACCCACCTAAACTGCTGGGCCCATGCAAGAAGGGAATTCGATAAAGCGAAGGACAATGACAAAGAGCGTGCGGAAAAAGCCTTGACCTTTATCCAAAAACTCTATGCAATAGAAGCCAGTGCCAGGCAAAGGGAACTAAATCCCAAGGAGCGAAAAGCCCTAAGACTGGAGGAGTCCCTACCGGTGATCAATGAATTCGGAAAATGGCTGTTCCAGCAGATGAAACAGCAACTGGTCCTACCCAAGAGTCCCATCGGAAAAGCTTTCCTATATACCATGAACCGTTGGGACCAGCTCAGCACCTATCTTTATGACGGCATCCTGGAAATCGATAATAACCTGGTGGAAAATGCCATAAGACCCCTGGCCCTAGGAAGAAAAAACTACCTCTTCGCAGGTTCACATGATGCCGCACAAAGGGCCGCTGCCATTTATTCCTTTTTTGCTACCTGCAAAAAACACGAGGTAAATCCATATGAATGGTTAAAGTATACCTTGGAGAATATCATGACCATCAACCATAAGGACATCCGGGACCTTTATCCACAGAACTATAAAAAACTTAAAAAAAGATAAACCCGCTATAGGGTAAAGACCTTATAATGGATATACTGGAGCATGCTGACCCCTCTAAAGCCCAACCTATAGGTAACTGCCGTTCTGGCGGATGCTGACCCCTCTTCGAAAAATAAGATAGCTGGATTTTCACATTATTCTGGAGCATGTTGACCCCTTTGGATGATTTATTCTGGAGCATGCTGACCCCCTAGCTATTTTCTTTCTGGTTTTGGTTTATTTGATGGATACCATCAAATAAGATAACTAATGGCCGGAAAAACAAAACCAATGAGTCAAGTAAAACAAATACTTCGCCTGCACTGCCAGGGGAAAGGCTTTAAAACCATTGCCAGGACCCTGTCGGTGAGCAAGAACACCGTGAAGGACTATATTCAAAAAGCTAAAGCGACCGATCTCTTAATGGAAACTTTGTTGGCTATGGAGGATCCAGTGCTGGAGGGAAAATTGAATCCTGGGAACCCTGCCTATAAGGACGAACGCTACGATCTACTCAAACCCCAATTGGATTATTTCCGTAAGGAACTTAAGAAAACAGGTGTCAACCGTCAGGTGCTATGGGATGAATATAGAGCAGGAAACCCAGATCCTTACAGCTACGCCCAGTTCTGTTACCATATCCGCCAATATATGCGCAGTGGCAAACCGTCCATGGTATTGGACCATAGACCGGGCGATAAACTGTACGTGGATTTTGCCGGCAAACTTTTGTGTTATGTCGACAGGCAGACCGGGGAGGAAATCAAGGTCCAGGTCTTTGTGGCCTGCCTGCCGTATTCCGACTATTGCTTCGCTATGGCAGTGCCCAGTCAAAAGACGGGAGATTTTATCCATGCCATGGGCTGTTGTTTAAAAGAGATTGGTGGCGTACCCCAGACCCTGGTGCCGGACAATCTCAAGGCTGCCGTGATCAAAGCGAATCCCTATGAGCCGGATATTAATCGTGCACTGGAGGATTTTGCCAATCACTACGGGACTTCGGTGACCCCTACGCGCCCTAGGAGGCCTCAAGATAAATCGCTGGTGGAGAACCAGGTGAAGCTTATCTATAGCCGGGTATATGCCAAGCTCCGCAAGCTTACTTTCTTTGATCTTCCATCGCTGAACCGGGCCATTGCCCAGAAAGTCAAAGAGCATAACCAGACCCGGATGCAGCAAAAAGAGTACTGCAGGGAAGAGAAATTCCTGGCCGATGAAAAGCACACCCTTCAGCCTTTACCGGCACAGGCCTTTGAGATCAAGTACTACAGGGAGCACAAGGTGGCCAAGAACAATCATATTTGCTTGGGTATGGACAAGCATTATTACAGCGTGCCCTTTTCTTATATCGGAATGAAGGTCAAGGTGATCTACACCCGATCCCTGGTAAAGATCTACCACAAGGCCAAACTAATTGCCACCCATCCCAGGAACCGCCGCAAGGGGGGATATACCACCCGAAAGGAACATCTGTGTTCCCATCATCGGTACTACAAAGAGCGAAGCCCTACCTATTACCTGCAGCGTGGCTACAATCATTCCGAGACCCTGTATACATATATGGAGGCCTTGTTCAAACAGGATAAATATCCCGAACAGCTTTATAAAACCTGTGACGGCATCTTAAACCTGTCCCGTAAGGCAGATCCGAGGTCCTTTACCATAGCTTGCACTATAGCACTGGAACATCAGAATTATTCTTATAAGTTTTTAAAACAGGTCTTGGAGAACCGGATGACCGAATACCCGGAAGAACCTGTGGTCAAATCCCTGCCGGCCCATGGAAACATCCGTGGGGCATCATTCTATAAATAAGTAACCCTTTAAATTAATACACATATGAGTACTATTGAAAATCAATTGACACAGCTACTGCATAATCCGGCCAAAGCGGACAGGCGTTCCGTTTCAAAACGGACACTTTTCTTCAAAAATTTTTGTTAAGTTACTTAAAATTATTTTGATCTTATTTTCTAAATTTCCGCATGGACTCTCCTTGCAATTCTATACGGTAGGAACCGTTGGTTAATCTATCAAGAATTGCGTCGGCGACGGTCGGTTCCTTAAAGCAATCGAACCAGGACTTTACAGGCAGTTGAGAGGTGATGATCGTAGAAGAACTACCGTGTCTCTCGTCCACAAGATCCAATAGCATATTGCATTGTTTATGATCGATCTGCTTGAGACCAAAGTCGTCGATGATAAGCAGTTTCGTTTTGGCTATTTTATCCATGAACTTAAAATAACTGCCGTCGGCTTTAGCCAGTGTCATTCGGTCCAAGAGTTTATTGGCCGTAAAATACAGGGTCCTAAGTTCCTGGGAACATGCCTGGAACCCCAATGCACACGCTATAAACGATTTGCCCACACCCGTTGGTCCAGTTATGATCAGGTCCTTTGATTTTTTGAGCCAGTCCCCCTGTTGTAAGCGCAATAGCATATTTTTATCCATCCCGCGGGGCTGATTAAAATTGATCTGTTCAAAGGAAGCCTGTTGCTTAAACCGTGCTTGGCGGATCAGACGCTTCAGCTTCCTATTGTATCGGTCCTCGTATTCGGCTTCTACTAGGTGGGCGATAAGTTCATCCAGGGAGAAGTTCCGCTCCAGAGCGCTTTCGGTAACTTCGCGATAGGCGTGTGCAAAACCGTGTAAGCGCATGGTGTTTAATTTTTCAAGAGTGGCATTTGTATTCATAAGCATATGATTTTAATTAAAGTTTTCTTTTCCTCGTATATTGTTATGGACAGGTAATTGGAATAGCTCAAGGGGTTCTTCTTCCACCTCAAAAGTCTTGTTGTCGAGCATGTTCTTTATAAACTTGTATTGTAGGCAATTCATCTCAAGGGCCTTCTCACAGGCTTTTCGATAATGTGGTTCGGGATGTTTTTTGGCCAGGTTCAATAACCCCATACAGCTTCTGTAGGCCTGTTCCGGATGGGGACGGCTATCCAGTATCTTGGCAATGAGCTGTTCCACTTCAGGTCCTTTGGAGCGGCCCCAACCAATAAAACGCTCCGAGGTCCACTCCGCTTGAAAACGGTGCTGGGAAGGGCGGTGCTCGCTTTTGGTAGTATACCCATAAGGTTTACGGTTACGCCGATGGAGTGCGATTCTTTCGTTATTGAAATAGGCCTCTACATACGAGAAGGTATACATAACCTTTACCTTTTTGCCTGTATACTTAAAGGGGATGCTGTAGTAGTGTTTATCATCCTTTAGATATATATGATGATTGTACTGTACCTTTAGTTGACAGAAGTGTTTCAACTCATATGAGGTGGTCGGCAAAGGTTTTAATTCTTGCTTTTCTACCTGATCAAAAAGAGCTTGGCGGCTGTAGGATTTATGTTGGAAATTCGTATTGTTATGCAGATCGAGCTTCTCCCAAAGTGCCTGGTTCAGCTCCTCGATGGAGTAGAATACCTCATTGCGCAAAGGTGCATAAATACGTTGATAGGCCAATCGTACAAAGTTCTCGGCCAAGCTTTTATCCTTGGGGTGTAAGGCTCTGGCCGACAATATGACCGTTTGGTAGTGCTCGCCAAAATCCTGGTAGGTCTGATTTATCTTGGGCTCATATTTGTTGGACTTGCTCACGGCAGAACGAAGACAATCCGGGACAATGGCTGCTGGGGCCCCTCCGTAAAAACGAAGTGCATTTTGATTGACCTTTATCCAATCCTCTTTCTTTTGTGAAGGGACCGCTTCAATATAGGACAGTTGGCTACACCCCAGTACACTGACAAAAACCTCGCAGGCCTCTTGTTCTCCGGTAGTCGGATCGGTAATGAAAAGGTTTTTGCCCGCAAAATCCACAAAGAGCTTGTCCCCGGCCTTATGCTCCATATGCATGCTGACTTTGCTTTCCTTGCGCCAATGGTAATAATGATGGCAAAACTGGCTGTACTCATAGCTATCCTTGTGGGTTTGCCTGTATTCCTTCCATAGCAGTTGCAAGGTAACGCCTACTTTGGTAAGCTCTTTTTCCATGTAGGGGAATTGCTTTTCTAATGCTGAATACCGCGGATTCTGCGTTTTCTTCCTAACATTGATCTGGTCGATGAGTTCACTGTCGCTCATCCCAGTAATGACCGAAATGGAAAGCCCACTGCTTTTAAAGCCCGAAATATACTGGCTAGCAGCCGTTTTCCCGACACCCGCTACCTTGGCGGCCTGACGGCCACTGAGGCCTTGTTTAAAATATAGTCGTAATAATTCGCGTACTTCTCTCATACCTATAGGTTTGTTGGCCATTACTCTTCCTTTTAAAAGTTAATGGCACTAAGATGAGAAAAGTGTCCGTTTTGCTCCGGAATAGCTGTCCGCCTTGCAGCGGAATCACTGTCCGCTTTGCCCCGGAATAGGTGTCCGTTTTATTCCGGAATGACTGTCCGCTTTCCAGCGGAATGGGTGTCCGTTTTCACCGGATTGTGCAAGCTACGGCTCAATGGCATGCACAGTAGTTGGAAAGCCATGGTAGAAACCCGACAGCACCATGAACTCTCTTTTGGAGAAGGCCTGGAGGTCCTGTTGCAGGCGGAAGCAGAAGACCGCACCCACCGCCGTTTTGAACGCCTAAAAAAAGGGGCACAGTTCAGATACCAGGCCAGCGTGGAAGAGCTGAACTTAGACTCCTCAAGAGGAATCAATAAAGCCCAGATTACCGAACTCGCTACCGGATCCTATCTTGAGAAAGGGGAATCTATCCTATTGACCGGGGCTACGGGTTGCGGTAAAAGTTTTCTAGCCTCGGCCCTAGGACACCAAGCGTGCAGCCAAGGACATAGAGTGTTATACTTCAATACCCAAAAACTAATGATGAAAACTAAAATGACCCGAATTGATGGAAGCTTCCTAAAATTCTTTGCTAAGTTGGCCAAGGCCAACCTGTTGATCCTTGATGACTTTGGACTGGCACATCTGGATAGAAAACAACAAATGGACCTGATGGAAATTATTGAGGACCGCCATGGAAGATCGTCCACCATTATCGCCAGTCAACTACCTGTGGGAAGCTGGTATGATATTATTGGGGAAGCAAGCATCGCCGATGCTATTTTAGATAGATTGGTACACACTTCCCATCGAATAGAATTAAAGGGAGAAAGTCTAAGAAAAAAACTGTAATATTGTCATTAACTTATCTTTTTGACCAAAATCCTTAGAGGGGTCAGTATGGCCAGAACAGGGGGTCAGCATCACCATAATATCCACTTATAAGAATTAATCGGTTCTCCAAGACGTGGTTCGTGGGACGGATAC
>NZ_VVIN01000091.1:0-8729 GCF_008711145.1 Arenibacter lacus | reverse complement strand
AGCTTATCTACCTTATCGTAATAGGGTTTTACATCCTCGTATCCAATAGGCCAATCCTCACCATGGCCATCCCTAGTTTTTCCTTTAAAATCTTTAGGTCCAAATCTTAGGGAGATTCGCCCCCAGTGATTTGTTCTCCCTCCCAACATATGGGCTCTAAACCAATCGAATTTTGTCCCGGGCTCACGGGTATAGGGTTCACCTTCAATCTCCCAACCGCCATAAGCTGCATCCCACTCTCCAAAGGCACGTGTGGTACCGGCACCTCTACGGGGGGATTCATAAGGCCATTTAAATTGGGTCATTTGCGCCGGATCCTTAGGATCAAAAAACGGACCTGCTTCTACCACCGCCACATTTAGTCCGGCATCTGCCAATTGCTTTGTAGCCATACCACCACCAGCGCCGGAACCAACAATGATTACGTCATATACTTCTGAGGATTCTTTGATTTGCATAATAGAAATTTAAATTGACGCTCAATATAAGCGTAAAAAAATAATAATTAAAAAATATTTATACCAACAGCCATGGATTGCTACCTATTTGACATAAAACTTAGGAAGTACGACAAGATAGGCTAAGCGTTTAATAACCTCTTAAACAAGGTATGTTTGGCATCCCTTAGGAAGCCTCGCCTCATCTTCAAGATATACCTTTTATATCAATACTTCACTAAGCAAAATAACGAATCAACACTACGGTTCTGTTGGATCTAAACAATCAGCAATTAAATTCATCTTGGTTTCTTCTCAAAATTGTTATCATTATTGAGAAAGGAGTAAGGTTTTACAACCTCTAAATTACCCCATCCATTTAATTGTTCTCTGTTGATAGAACTAAGCTCCAATTTTTCGTTAAAGAAAAATGGAGCTAGCTCATAAGTTATGTATAGTAAAACCGATTAATATCCGTTATTATCGGTTCCTAAGCTAGGATTACGCTGAATTTCTGGCTCAGGGAGTGGTAGCAACATATGCTTTTCCTCAATGGTCTTACCTTGCTCTGTAACATGTCCTATTACATCCACAAACTTTACCACCCCAGGGCTAGTAGCCACTGGAAACTTTCTGGTACGAACAATATCGAACCAGTTTTGAAATTCAAACACCAATTCTCTGTGTCGTTCCACCCATACTTCTTCTACAAATTCATCTACGCCTAACCCAGACAACGATAGTTCCATCGCTGCCATATCGGTCTTCCAATAGGCCCTCCCACGAACTTGAGCAAGGTAGTTCACAGCTTCAGAGGTTACTCCCGTGGACTTTGCGATAGCTTCTGCCCCAATTAGCAACACATCTGCAAAGGTCATCATCGCTTGATCTTTCCCAGAAAGAGCTGTGTTAAACATTGCTTCATCATCATGCCACATATAAGGGGATGTAGGAAATGTTTTGTTTGTCCCTTCCAAGGTGGTGTGAAAATATTGCTTCTCCTGCGCCCTTAAATCGTTATTAGGGTCGTACAAGTCCAAAAAACCATTGGAAGGCTGATATGCTCCATTCGAAATATCATATAGAACATCTTGGGATAATCCTACGGGATAAGAATACCTTGGGAAGGTAGATGGTGCAATAGCCGCATCAAATTCCTTTAAGTAAATATGCTCCTGTGCCGAAGCCTCCGATCTCCTAATTTTATTATAGGCTGAATTCTCCAAATCAATTTCTCCTAGATTAATCTCATCGTGCTGCACCAAACTGTAGGGACCATAGACTCCGTTTATGATATCCTGGGCCAGTTTAGCGGCATCCGCATAGCGATTTGCCTTGAGGGGTGCACCGCTCATGGTAAGGTATACCTTGGCCAACAAGGTCGCAACCGCCCCAGCGGTAATTCGCTTTCCATTGTTCACCATCGTCGTAGTGGGCAACCCACCATTTTCCAATGCGTCCTTTAGATCAGCTTCTATAAGTGCGTAAACATCAGCAATAGGGCTTCTCTCCAAATAAAGGTTTTCCAGGGAATCATACGGCTCGGTAGTCACCGGAACAGGACCGAAGAACCTTACCAGGTAAAAATATGCATAAGCCCTAAAAAACTTTGCCTCTGAAATTAATTGGCTGCGTTCCTCACCAGTAAGTCCGGGAGTTTCAGGAATGTGTTTTATTGCATTGTTGGCCCTAGAAATACCTAAGTACAATTCACGCCATCTATTCTGCAGGTAATTTCCAATATTATCACCGTTTAACGTTAACTGTTGTGTATTGCTGACATGAAGTTCTTGTCCTGCATATTCATTTGAAAAGAAGCCAGACATATAGGCACCCAGCATCAACGGCATGCCACTGTAAACCCCGCCATCCGTCATATTAGGGGCTCCCGTACGATAAAGGGAATTTACCGCACTATAGGCTTGATCCGGTTCCGTGAAAAACTGCTCTGAGGCCAATTCACTTAACGGCTCCTCGTCTAAAAAATCGGAACAAGCGCCAAGACCGGTTACTAATAGAATCAATAAAAAATATTTAGATTTCATGATATACATATTTTGTTTTTTCAATTAAAACTTAAGACTACATCCTAGAGTAAAAGTTCTTGGTTTTGGGTATTGGAAGAAAAAAATATTCTGCCCCCACTGATTACCTCCCCAAGAAGTCGCCTCAGGATCATATCCTTGGAAATCCTTAGAGTGAATTACAAAAGCATTTTCCAAACTTGCATACACCCTCAACCTATTTAAGCCCATAGACTCCAATGCCGATTCGGAAAAGCTATACCCCAATGAAAAGAGGTTGCCTCTTATATAAGATCCGTTCGCAATCCAGTGACTATCTACATGGCTATTTTGACCAGCATATGCCTGATTTCGTATCTCCTGGACCATCGTATTCTGATTTTGCTCGGTCCACCCATCGTATAAAATAGTCGCCAGTCCATTTGCAATACCAGACCGGTCTTCTGTAGAGTGGTAAAACTGCTGCATAATATCCACCCCGCCTACGAATTGTATGTCGGCTGTAAAATCAAAATTCCTATAGTTTACGGTATTTGAGAAGCTACCGGTAAAATCTGGCAATCCTTTACCTAGTATCTTTTTCTCTTTAGAGCGTTTTGCCTCTCCTGGCACGGCACCCACCAAGGCAGCCTCTGCTGCTTCATCGATACCCCAGGTTCCTAAGCGCTCATACCCCCAAAAAGAACTCAAGGATTCCCCAACCCTCAAGATGGTCTGGCTACCCGAGACCCAATGTGGTCCCGGTAAGATATCCTCGTCATTTTCCCCCAAACGTTCAATTACGTTTTTATTATAATTGATATTGAAGGAAGTTTCCCAATTCAGATCAGGAGTAGCGATATTCTGCGTCACCAACATGGCCTCCACTCCTTTATTGGAAACTGCTCCAATGTTATCCCTAACCGAAACAAACCCGGTGGCATACGGAACTGGTCTATCCAGCAGCAGATCGGTTGTTTCCTTGTAATAATAATCGAACTCAAACCTAATCCTATTATTAAAAGCCCCGAGGTCCAAACCAATATCCAATTGACTTGTTTTTTCCCATTCTAAATCGGGATTCGATAATCTATTAACCGAACTTGCTGCTACCCTTGTTCCATTGAGTAAAACCGTACCAGAGGAAACAGTAGCCAAGGAGCTGTAGGCAGGAATTTCCGTGTTACCGGTAATTCCGTAACTAGCCCTTAGCTTAAGTCGATTGATTTTTTCACTTTCGTTTAAAAAATCTTCTTCGGACAACATCCAACCCAACCCGGCTGAAGGGAAGAATCCATATTTGTTATTGGCCCCGAATCTAGAGGATCCGTCAACCCTTCCTGTTAAGGTGACCATATATTTATCCTTTAGCGTGTAACCAGCCCTCAAGAAATAAGAGTTTAATGCCCACTTACTATAGCTGGAAACCGGGGCACTTGGATTACTGGCGGAACCAATGTTGTTGTATTTAAAGAAATCATCACTAAATCCACGGGCCTGAATATCGGAAGACTCGAATACATTCTCTTGCCAACTCAACCCTAGCATACCATTGAATCTATGATTATCGACCTCCTTTTGGTAGGTCAAGTAGTTTTCTTGCTGCCAGTAGGTACTTTTAGCATTGTAAATTCTTGCAAAACCATTGGGAGCTGAAATATTCACCAAATCACGGGGTGAATATTCTTGCTTATTGTTCACACGCTTATCAAACCCGAATTGTGTTCTAAATTCCAGTCCAGGCAAGATATTGAATTTAGCGAAAGCATTTCCAAAGATTTGATTCCTTTCCCAAAGTCTATCCTGAGTTTCCAATACATGTACTGGGTTGGCCATAGCCTCCAGGTTATAGGCATCTTCAATATCAAAACTATTACTGTAAGTACCGTCAGGAAATTTCACTGGGAATATAGGAGGCATTTCTATCATCGTTCTTCTGGGAACTTGTCCGCCACCCCCTTCTTCGAATTCTTTTTCCTTAACGTTATTCACCATTAGATTGATACCTAGGGACAACCAATCTTTTGGGTTTATATCATAGGCGATCTTTCCACTTATTCTATCCACGTCATTGTTCAACATTATTCCTTCCATATGGGAATAATTAAGGAAGGCTCCTATTGAAGATTTCTCATCACCGCTCTGAATACTTAGTTGATGGTTATTGGAAATAGCCGTTCTTGTAGCTTCCTCCTGCCAATCGGTGTCATACAGAGGATTCCCGGAAGAATCAAAAAGCCTTGGGTCATTGGTGGTAAAAACAGGCACCGGACCATCTGGCCTATATTTAGGCGTATTTTCCATACCTATTCTAACCACATCCAACCACTCTTCAGCATTTAACAAATCCATCTTGTTTTGCATCCTTCCAACACTGACAAAACCATCATACCCAATCGTCATTCTGCCGGTTTGCGTACCTCGTTTAGTTGTAATCAACACCACTCCATTGGCACCACGGGCTCCATAAATAGCTGCTGAAGAAGCATCCTTCAACACTTCCATACGTTCAATGTCATTTGGGTTTAAGTATTGGATATCCTCCATAGCAACCCCATCTACAACATAGAGCGGAGTTGAGGAAGAGTTGATGGTACCAACACCTCTTATTACTATTTTCGGTGCTCCGGATGGGGATCCTGAATTTAGAAACACATTAACCCCGGCAACTTTTCCTTGTAGTCCTTGAAGTGAATTGTTTACTGGAGCCTGTAGCAGATCTTCATTACTAAGTACACCCACAGCACCAGTTAAATCCGATTTTCTTTGGGTACCGTACCCAACTACTACAACTTCGTCCAAGGAAGATGCCTCCACCTTCATAACCACTTCAAGGTTGTTTTGATCACCTACCAAAACCTCATAATTGGCATAACCAATGGAAGAAAAAACCAATACATCATTAGCATCAGCCGCTATTGTAAACATACCGTCAAAATCGGTCGCAACTCCCCTATTGGTTCCTTTAATTACAACACTTACCCCCGGAATCGGGATTCCATCAGAATCCTTTACACTACCGGAAATTTCTTTCTGTACGGTCTCACGATCTACAGAATCGTCACTGTTGGATATAATTTTCTCTTTGGGCATTAATCGCACCTGTCTGTTATTATACACAGCATAGGTAGTTTTAGAATTCTTGAATAATTCATTCAATACAACTTCGATGCTTTTATTTTGAATCTGAATAGTTACCTTTCTATTCAGATCAATATTTTTGTCCCGAAACAAAAATCTAAACTCAGTATCCGCTTCAATTTTCTCTAGGACCTCCTTTAAACTGGCATTCTCGAAATGCAGGGATATTTTAGTAGTTGTTATATAGTTGTTGGCTTGCGTAGAAAAAATGGCAAATAACAATAATACAGCAGTAAGGTGTATTCTTAGATCAACGTTAAAAAGGCTTCTGGGTAGCAGCCCTTTAGGATTCTTCTTTTTCATATTTTAGTTCAGTTATTTAATCAGTTTAGAATCTATATTCAATTACTTTTTTTGGGCAAGGAATGGTCGTTTTTTTCCTAGATATCGCCCGTTGACATAAATTTTCATTCTAAAATCATAATCATATCATTTTTAAGGGTTTATAATTATTTTATTATCATCGATGGAATAGGTAAAGGGTCGCTCCAATTTGAGGTAATCCAAAACATCGGTAACGCCCTCGATATCAATATGAAAGGAAGCCGTGAAAATTTCCGCATTCAGTGTATGATCGTTATTTATGATTTCCACATTATAACTCCTTTCCAATCTCTCCAAAATAGTTTTAAATGAGGTACTCTTAAAAATCAATTCCCCATCCATCCAACCGGTATAGAGGCTAACATCCACCTCCGAAATAGTAATATTTTCCTCTTTGCGATTCCAGGAAGCCATTTGACCTGGTTTCAGCAAAGAGCTTTTTACAGGTTCTTCAACCTTATACAGTTGTATGGAACCTTCTGTTAAGACTGCCGATATCTCCGAATTTTCGGGATAAGAGGAGAAATTGAACTTAGTTCCCAAAACCTTCACCGCTATTCCATTGGAAACAACCGAAAACGGGTGGATCGAATCCTTGGTAACCTGAAAAAATGCTTCACCGTCCAAATAGACTTCGCGAGTACGCCCCTTGATAAAATTAACAGGGTATTTCAAGGAACTACCGGCATTTAAGGTTACCCTTGTTCCATCGGATAATCGAACTCCGTAGCGCTCTCCCTTAGGAATAATTAGCTCATTGTATATTAGTTCCTCTATACCGGCCTTATCATCATATATTAATCTCCCGTTTTGCAGCTTCACAGCTACCTCTCCATTTCCATATAAGGTCTCCATACTGTCCAATGAATTGACATTTACGCTACTACCATCCTCTAAGCGCAGCGTTATTCCATTTACTTCAATGTTTGAGTTTTTACTATTATTCTGAGTAGAATTAGTATAAATGAAATATGCCAGCCCTATCACCCCTAGGAATACAGCTGCCAGTTTTAATACTGGGCGTAAGCGAACCCTCAATGTATTCTTCTCCCCAGTAATCCTCCGATAGCGCAACTCCTTTTGCTGTTCAAATACTTTCCGCAATTCCCTGCGCTCGCGTATTTTATCGGGATCGGTTAGATTATGGAGGATATAGGCTTCATCCTCTTGATTGAATTCCGATTTTAGATCAATACCTTTTTGATCTTCTCCTTTTAAAATATAAGTAGCCAACCTTTTTGACAACCCTAAAAACTTCTTTAATCCAGGCATGCATTTATTGATAAATCGAGAAAGCGAATATTGCTCCCTCTTACTATAAGACGATAAAAAATATGAAGTGGGTGAAAAAAAAGTTACAAAATTGAGATATTCATACTAGATACATCAAAATTATAAGAAGTAAGTCCTTTTCTAAAAGTAACCTGAGTTGACGATAAGCTACTTTTTTTTGTGATTTTATGGTATTCACAGAAAGATTTAGACGGTCTGCTATCTGTTGATTCGTCATACCTCGCATCCCAAAACGTATGACATTTTTATGCTTCGTGGGCAAGGAATTCAATGCTCTTTCGATGATCTCGGAGGTCTCTACGAGCACAAACTCCCTTGCGAAAAAGCTTTCTTCTTCTAGCTGCTTATGATCCACGCTGATATGTTTCTCCCTTTTTTGTGAATAGGAACTCTTTAGAAAGTCCAAGCACTTGTTCCTAACAGCGGAATAAAGGTATGGTTTTGCCGACGCTTTATCCTTTACCAATAGTTCTTTCTGCCAAATTTTAAGGAAGACATCTTGCACTACATCTTGGGAATCCTCAATATTCTCCAAATATTTATGTGCAAACAAACACAAAGGGATATACAGTGAATCGTACAACTCCCTGTATTCCTTTGGTGTTATTAATACTTCATTACCGGACAAGGCCCAAGAAAATTAAATTGACACATTTATTGAAGCACATAAAATAACAGCATCAAAAATTCCTCATTTGCTCCAAAGCCTCCTCCTTGGTCCCTACCGGAAGTTTACAGGTGTGGTCTTGGCATACATATATATAGGTACCATCACTGTCATAACGATCCTTGAACAATGGGGCCTCGCTTTCCTTATCGCTCCCCACAATCAGGGTGTTAGGAAGATTTTCCCGATGCAGGTCGGCTAGTAACTCGGATGCCTGATCCCCTACCACGGCAATCTCAAAAAAGGGATAAACCGATTTTAGCAGCAACGAATTCCATTTGGAATAACTGTTAGGATTTGTTTCTATTGCAGGTACCATAGAAGACAGCATGGACTTCGCCTTATTGGTGGCCTCTTTGTTATATTCAATATGACCAAGGAGCATCAAGTTCTCGGCCATTACAGAATTGGGCGAGGGCAATACCCCGTCGTCTGTCTTTATTATTTTAGAGATAAGCTCTTCATCCTCCTTATAGCTATACATCCCCGAAGCTTCGTCATTAAACTTATCTTGGGCAATCTGCGTCAGTTTCTGCGCAATTTTCAAGTATTCTTCAGACATAGTAGTGCTATATAACTTTAGCGAGGCATTGGCCAAAAAGGCATAATCTTCCAGAAATCCATGATCTACCTTACTGCCTTCCTTATAAGAGTGTATTAAATGATCTCCTTTAAGGCCTTTTTCCTTAAGAAAGCGGAATACCTCTTCGGCTTTTTCTAAATATGAAGCTTCCCCAAACGTATTATAGGCATCTACTAAACCATTGATCAACAATGCATTCCAAGATATTATAATCTTATCGTCTATACGAGGACGAGGCCTCTTATTCCTGGCCTCAAGCAATTTCTCCTTCCACTCTTCCC
>NZ_VVIN01000090.1:0-8735 GCF_008711145.1 Arenibacter lacus | reverse complement strand
CAAATCTAAAAATCGGTCTAAAAACTCCGCGCTTTTTAAAAATAAAAAGCTGAATCTCGGTCCCGATGCTTCGGGATTTAAACCTATTCTGCGGATAAGGAAAGCCTCACAAGTGGATCTACCAAAAGTTTTCGGCCTACTTTCTCCTTTGGTAGCAAATCAAGGGTTTTTCGCATCGGCTCAAGGAAGGCGTCCGGCAGCCCATGTTCACCTTAGTGAAAGCGGCCTGGACGCTGCGGCGGTGGAAAACCAGTAGATTTCAAGAAAGGAGAAATAAGCCTAGATTTTTCCCGCCCGTACCGAAACGTACGTTCGGGCGGGTTGAATACTTTTTTATTCATGGCTTGCATATTGTTTTTTAATGGAATTCATGAATGCTGCGCATTTCATCGATGGAAAAAAGTATTGAAAGGCCTGTTAAAAGGTGGATTGTTGCTATTGTGCATAACTTATAATTTTAACTACACACAACTTTTGAGCTTGATCCCAGTTAAGTTTAAGTGGAATTGTGAATAGGTTTTTCACTTATTGTTGCAAATGTGAAACTTTATATTAATTTTGCACCCTGAATTACGGTAATGGCCCATGGTGTAATTGGCAACACAGCTGGTTTTGGTCCAGTCGTTCTAGGTTCGAGTCCTAGTGGGCCAACGACAATGCCCCCTAGTCTCAATGAGATTAGGGGGTTTTTCTTTTTGTAAAAGTGCGACATTAGCATTGGTAAATCAAAGGATTAAATTATATTGAGACGCGGATCAATACCTTCTCCAAGAATAGGGATGAAATAATTTAATTAGGAACGCCATAGGTGTAATCTAAATTAAGTTTTGCTGCTACCAAGTCCAATAAAAAATGAATCCATGATTATAGACGTCCATACCCATATCAACAATTATCATGAAGACAGGGTTGTTTCCCTAGAGTCTAGTCTCAATCTGCTGTCGGAGAATATGTTGGAGAATAAGATAGATTATTCTTTGGTGCTCTCGTCGTACAAGGTGAACGAACACAGGCCAAGTACCAGACAGGTAGTAGAGGCTATTAAAGGGCGTAAGAACTTAGGGGTTGTTTCCGGGATCAGTTACTTGCATTACAACCACTGGGATATTCGTGAGATTGGAGAATATCTGGAGCAGGGGCACATAAAAGGCTTAAAGTTTTATCCTGGTTATGAGCCGTTTTACCCTAACGATACCAGGCTTAGGGTAATGTACGAAATGGCGATGGAGTACGATGTGCCTGTTATGTTCCATTCTGGCGATACCTATGCTCCCACGGGAAGAGTAAAGTATTCCCATCCCCTGCATCTGGATGATCTTGCGGTAGATTACCCGGAGCTTAAAATAGTGATCTGCCATATTGGGAATCCTTGGATCAGGGACTGTATGGAGGTGGTGTATAAGAATGAAAATGTATATGCCGATATTTCCGGACTGGTTTTGGGCGATTTCACGGAAAAGTTTGAGCGTTATATGAAAAGGGAGGTGGAAGAGATGATTACCTATGCCGGGGATCCTAACTATCTGTTATACGGAACCGATTGGCCAATATGTAATATGAAGTCTTATTTAAAGTTTATGGATCAGTTGGAGTTGGCAGATGATAAAAAGGAGTTGATTTATTGGAAAAATGCTGTCCGGCTTTTTAAAATAGATGTGGACGATATAAGGTGAATGTTGCTATGGCGCCTTGGATGAATTTAGATGCAACTAGCTATTTGGGTGTAACCTATCATTAGGTAGGTGATCGGTTAAAGCGGTAGGGTGATGTTTAGGATTAGGTAGTTAGCAGTCATTTTAATGAAATTTCTTATAGATAATTAATTGTTTTTCTATTTTTAGCAGAATTATTTCGCAATTGGTTCTTTTGGGGCCGAACAGAACAAACTAATAGTATGAGCATTCCGATGATTAAATCAATATTCCCAAAATTTATTTTGCAGGCAGTGATCCTGTTAGGGTTAGTTTCCTGTAGTTCCGTAGAACGGGAAGAAAGGGAGGGGGCAGTGCTTTCCATTGTCCCGCAACCAAATAATATACGGGTCTTTGAAGGCTCCTTTGGTTTAAGTGCCGAAACCTACCTGGTTTTTACCTCGGAGGAGCAGCATAGGGTGGTAGATTGGTTTGCGAGGGAAGTGCAGAAAGTATATGGGTTTACGCCTAAGGTGGGTGGTGTTGTTAAAGGAAAGAATAAAATTGTTCTGAAGCAACAAGAAGAACTGGCTCCGGAAGCATATAGCTTGGTAGTTGGCCGGGATGGGATAACTATTGGCGCGTCATCCGAAGCAGGTTATTTCTACGGATTTCAAACCCTGCTGCAGTTAGCCCCTGTGGTAGATGGAGAATTGGGGTCTTCCTTTGTGGAGATAGATTGGGTTTCTATAACAGATGAGCCTAGATTTAAATGGAGGGGAGCTATGCTGGATATTTCCAGGCATTTTTTTGGTCCTGAACATATAAAGCGGTTAATAGATCAGATGGCGGCTCAAAAGATGAATCGTTTGCACCTGCACCTCACCGATGATACGGGTTGGAGGATTGAGATTAAGGAATATCCCAACTTGCACGAACTTGGGGCGCGTGGCGATAGAACAAATCCTGAAGGGCCTGCAATGTATCTTTCGGAGGAAGATGCCATTGAGATTGCTGCCTATGCTAATGAAAGGCATATTGTAATTGTGCCCGAGGTAGACGTTCCTGGTCATTCTGGGGCTATAGAGCGTGCCTATCCAGCATTTAGTGGTGGAAACAATACCTTAAATATAGCTGATGAGGAGGCGGTTGAGATGATACAGTTGGTAATGAAGCGAGTGGCTTCCCTTTTTAATACTCCCTATGTTCATTTTGGTGGGGATGAAGTTAGGCAGCACAATTGGGAGGGTAGGCCAGACATGGCTGCTAAGATGAAAGAGTTGGGGTTAAAGAATCAGCGCGAGTTTGAGGGGTGGTTCGATCGTAATATGGCCAATTTCCTTGTGGAATCTGGATTAGAGCCGATAGCCTGGGATGAGGCATCCGAATTTGAGGTGAATAAGAAAACCATCTTGCAATGGTGGCGTGGAGAGTACCCAGATATACTTTACAATGCTGCAGAGAAAGGGTATCAAGTGATTCTGTCGCCGGTAGATTACCTCTACCTAGACTATGCTAGTGATCTTAACGAGGCGGGCGCTATTTGGGAAGGCCTGCACAATGGAGCTAATTCTATGGAGGCTATTTACCATTGGAATCCAATTCCCGAGACTTTTACGGATTCTATGGCTGCCCAAGTTTTGGGGATGGAAGCCGGAATTTGGACCGAGTTTATTTCCGATCCTAAGCGGTTGGAGTATATGACCTACCCTAGGCTTGCCGCTGTGGCAGAAAAAGCTTGGACCTATGAGGAGAATTTGGATTGGGAGCTGTTTCAGCAACGGCTGGAGAAGCAGTATAAGCGGTATGAGCGTGCAGGGATCAACTATAGGAATCCTCATCTAAACATGGAGGAACGCAAAGAAAAGCAGCCCGAAGCCTATGATGGCCCCGTGTCAAAGAAAGATTAGCAGGTTATGGTAGATAAGGGAGGTCTAACTGGTGATTTAAACCTGGAGGAAGGTTTTTAGATAAGCTATCTATTAAGAAGGTAGGTGGTTTGTCCACTTAAATTCAGGGGAATTGCCCTTATGGTGATTAAGCTCAATATACGGGTATCTTTTTTAGAATAAATGATTTAGGTTGTTGCGGAATCTAAAAAAATTGTATATTTGCAGAGCTGAAAGAATATTTTGTATTCATGAGGGGACAAATTGTCCCCTCTTTTGTTACCAATATTTTGGCGAAGCGGTTTTTTTGCCGCTTTTAATAAGTTTTAAGCAGTCTCCATATTGCGGCGGATATTCCCAGAAGTGTATAGCCCAATAAGGGGAAACGCTATCGCTAAGAGAGAAAATATGTTGAAGGAAAAAGTAACTACACTTTTAGAGACGGCCTTAAAGGAAAATGAATCACTTTTTTTGTTGGATTTTTCAATAGGTACTGATAATAAGATAAAGATCACCTTAGATGGTGATCACGGAGTAACGCTACAAGATTGTATAAACGTTAGCAGGGCCATAGAACACAACCTAGATAGGGAAGAGGAAGACTTTTCCTTGGAAGTGGCATCGGCCGGTGCAGCTTCGCCCATAAAAATTCCCAGACAGTTTAAAAAGAATATTGGAAGGAAGTTGGAGGTGAAGACCCTGGAAGAGGAATTGGAGGGGAAGTTGACGGAAGCCACGGAAGACAGTATTACCTTGGAGTGGAAGCAGAGAGAGCCCAAACCCGTGGGGAAAGGGAAAATTACCGTTCAGAAAAAGCGAGAAATTGCACTTTCTGATATAAAAGAAGCTAAAGTTGTATTAAAATTCTAATTGTAGGTCAAAATGGAAAATATTGCGCTAATCGAATCTTTCTCGGAATTTAAGGACGATAAATTCATAGACAGGGTAACGCTAATGGCGATTTTGGAAGATGTGTTTAGAAATGCATTAAAGAAAAAATTTGGTTCTGATGATAATTTTGATATTATTATAAATCCAGATAAAGGGGATTTGGAAATATGGAGAAATAGAACCGTAGTTCCAGATGGTGAGGTAGAAGATCCTAATGAGGAGATTTCCTTGTCTGAAGCCCGTAAGATTGAACCCGATTTTGAGGTAGGGGAGGATGTGTCCGAAGAAGTGAAGTTGATTGACTTGGGGAGAAGGGCTATTTTGGCGCTAAGACAGAACCTTATTTCCAAAATTCATGAGCACGATAATACAACGATCTACAAGCAATTTAAAGAATTAGAAGGCGAGATCTACACTGCCGAGGTGCATCATATACGTCATAAGGCCATTATACTCTTGGATGACGAAGGAAATGAGATTATCTTGCCAAAAGATAAGCAGATCCCGTCGGACTTCTTTAGAAAAGGAGATAACGTAAGGGGTATTATCGAAAGTGTAGAGCTTAAAGGTAATAAGCCAACAATTATAATGTCTAGAACTTCTCCCTTGTTTTTGGAGCAGTTGTTCTTCCAGGAAATTCCTGAAGTATACGATGGTTTAATCACCATAAAGAAAGCAGTTAGGATTCCTGGTGAAAAGGCGAAGGTTGCGGTAGATTCCTATGATGATCGTATAGACCCGGTAGGGGCTTGCGTTGGAATGAAAGGATCTAGAATTCATGGAATTGTACGCGAACTGGGTAATGAAAATATAGATGTCATCAATTGGACTGCTAACCCACAGCTATTGGTTACAAGGGCGTTGAGTCCGGCTAGGGTTTCCACAGTGAAATTGAACGACGAGAAAATGACCGCTCAAGTATATCTAAGGCCAGAAGAAGTTTCCAAGGCCATTGGTAGAGGAGGTCACAATATTAGATTGGCTGGGCAATTAACCGGTTATGAGATAGATGTGTTCCGTGAAGGAGTGGAGGAAGATGTAGAGCTTACCGAATTTTCCGATGAGATTGAGTCTTGGGTGATAGAGGAATTCAAGAGAATTGGGATGGATACTGCTAGAAGTGTATTGGAGCAGGAAGTTGGGGATTTGATTAAAAGGACCGATTTAGAAGAGGAGACAATTTTGGAAGTTGTCCGTATTCTAAAAGAGGAATTAGAAGATTAAACTATATATTAGCAATAATTTACAAGAATAGGAATTATTTATTTATGGCAGAGAATGCAACTATAAGGCTTAATAAAGTCCTAAGAGAACTTAATATTTCATTGGACCGTGCGGTAGATTATCTCGGTTCCAAGGGGCATAATATTGATGCTAGGCCTACTACCAAGATATCCAACGAGGTATATCAAGTTCTATTGGATGAATTCCAAACGGATATGAGCAAGAAAGTTGCGTCCAAAGAAGTTGGGGAAGAGAAGCGAAAGGAGAAAGAGGCCTTGCGATTGCAATTGGAAAAAGAGCAAGAGGAGAAGAGGCTCGCTAGGGAGAAAAGAGCGGAAAGAGAAAGTGTGATCAAGGCCAAGGGGGAACTTCCTGGTTTAAAGACCGTAGGGAAGATCAACTTGGACGATGGTGCAAAAGTAGCTGAAGAACCAAAGGAGAAGACGCAAGAAGTCCCTGAGAAACCAACAGGGAAGGCGCCGGAGGTGGCAGCAGAAACACCGGCAAAGGAAGCCGATGAAAAAGTGGTGGAAAAACCTGTAAGTCAGGAGAAGCCAGAGGAGAAAGTAGAAGCTCCTAAGCAGGAAAAAGCTCCTGTGAAGATGGAAGCTCCTAAAAAGGAGGCTCTTAAGAAGGAGGAAGCAGCTAAAAAGGTAGATGCTCCTGCTAAAAAGGAAGCGCCTGCTGCTAAAGCTGAGAAGCCCAAGAAGGAGGAGGCCGAAAAGCCAGAGACACCTGCTGCTGAAGCGGAGGCTGCGCCAGAGAGTGAAGTGATCCAAACGCAATATCAAAAACTTTCGGGTCCCAAAATTATGGGGGATAAAATTGACCTTTCCCAATTTGAAAGGCCTAAGAAAAAGAGGGAGCCAGCTAAAACTGGTGATGCCTCCGATAAGAGAAAGAGACGTAAAAGAATTGTCGCTAAACCAGGTACCGATGCTAAGCGTCCACCAGCTGCTAGAGGTAAAGGTGGTCAGGCAGGTAGAAGAGGTCCAGGACAGCGATTTGCAGCTGCCAAGGTAGAGCCTACCGAGGAAGATGTGCAAAAACAAGTGCGGGAGACCTTGGAGAAATTACAAGGGAAATCTAGAAAAGGGAGAACCGCTGCCCGTTATAGAAGGGATAAGAGAGATCAGCACCGTCAACAAACGGAAAAAGATCTGGAGCAGCAAGAATTGGAAAGCAAAACTATTAAGGTTACCGAGTTTGTAACCGCTAGTGAGATGGCTACCATGATGAATGTTCCTACTACAAAAATTATATCTGCTTGTATGTCCCTAGGAATCATGGTGACCATGAACCAGCGACTAGATGCAGAGACCTTGTCCATTGTTGCAGACGAATTTGGGTATGAAGTAGAGTTTGTAACTGCCGATCTGGAGGAGAGCATCGTAGAAGAAGTAGATGCACCGGAAGATTTGGAGCCAAGAGCGCCTATCGTTACGGTAATGGGGCACGTAGACCACGGAAAAACTTCCTTGCTAGATTATATTAGAAAGGAAAATGTGATTGCCGGTGAAAGCGGAGGGATAACCCAGCACATCGGAGCCTACGGGGTGACCTTAGAAAATAAACAGAAAATATCCTTCTTGGATACACCTGGTCACGAAGCCTTTACGGCGATGCGTGCACGTGGGGCCCAGATTACGGATATCGCTATTATTGTGATTGCTGCGGATGATGATATTATGCCACAGACCAAAGAGGCTATTAGTCACGCCCAAGCAGCCGGAGTACCTATTGTATTTGCAATAAACAAGGTGGATAAGCCAACGGCTAATCCAGAAAAAATTAAGGACGGACTTGCCCAGATGAACCTACTGGTAGAAGATTGGGGAGGGAAAATTCAATCCCAGGACATTTCTGCTAAGACAGGTGCGGGTGTCAAGGAATTGCTAGAGAAGGTATTGTTGGAGGCAGAGCTCTTAGAGCTTACTGCTAATCCAAACAGACTGGCATCTGGTGCCGTAGTTGAGGCATTCTTGGACAAAGGAAGGGGATATGTATCCACTGTTCTCGTTCAGACCGGTACTCTTAGGATTGGTGATTACGTACTTGCAGGAACCTGTAGCGGTAAGGTTAAAGCCATGCAAGATGAGCGTGGTAAGTTGGTGCAGGAGGCAGGTCCTTCAAGGCCAATTTCAATCCTCGGATTGGATGGAGCGCCACAAGCAGGTGATAAATTTACTGTATTGGAGGATGAGCGTGAAGCTAAGCAAATTGCTGCCAAGCGTTCCCAGTTGCAAAGAGAGCAGTCTGTAAGAACTCAGCGTCATATTACCTTGGATGAGATTGGAAGACGTATCGCACTAGGAGAATTTAAAGAACTTAATATTATCCTTAAAGGGGATGTGGATGGTTCAGTGGAAGCATTGACAGATTCTTTCCAGAAGTTGTCTACAGATGAGATTCAAGTGAATATCATTTATAAGGCAGTTGGTGCTATTACGGAATCGGATGTCCTATTGGCCTCCGCTTCGGATGCAGTAATTATCGGATTTAACGTTAGACCGATGGGTAATGCAAGAATGTTGGCAGATAAGGAAGAGATCGATATTAGGATGTACTCCATTATCTATGATGCTATAGATGATCTTAAGGATGCGATGGAAGGTATGCTTTCTCCAGAAATGAAGGAAGAGATTACCGGTACCGCTGAAATTAGAGAGATCTTTAAGGTGTCTAAAGTGGGAACCATTGCAGGTTGTATGGTGACCAACGGTAAGATCTTTAGAAACTCTAATATTAGATTAATTAGGGATGGGGTAGTTATCTATACTGGGGAACTGGCCTCTCTTAAGAGATTTAAGGACGATGTTAGAGAAGTTTCTAAGGGGTACGACTGTGGATTGCAGATTAAAAACTACAACGATATCCAGGAATTGGATATAGTAGAAGCTTTCCAAGAAGTAGCCGTTAAGAAGAAGTTGAAGTAGATTTAATTGTTTATAATTTAAAAGCCCCGACTCCTGAGTATTCAGGAAGTTCGGGGCTTTTTTTTGTTGGTGTCAATTCCGTTAAGCTCTTTTTTAGAGTCTGTGTTTAGCTAAGGACACAGCGTTCACAAAGGTTAAATGAAGTGTGCGGACCTTCTTTTTGC
>NZ_VVIN01000009.1:0-93813 GCF_008711145.1 Arenibacter lacus | reverse complement strand
GGTTGCTTCTTTATTGTTTTATGATAGTGTCCAGTTTTAGGCCGTGTAATGCGTAAGGCTTGATCTTCCTATTCTAGGCATCAACCGAAACTTTCAATCAGAACGATTAGAATCAAAAAAATCCCGGAAAATTTCATTTCCGGGATTTCTATTATTAACTTACATCAAGTGCTTTGTAATCATTGCAGCACATTGTGGTAAGTACTTCGTTCCGTGCTAATTAGTACCCAGGATTATTAGGTGCCAATTTAGGGTTCTTATCAATTGCACTCTGTGGGATGGGCAATAGATTATTCTTAGGAGCTTCAAAAGAGCGGCTCTCAATCAAGTTCTCTGGCAAGGTCATATAAACATTGTAATCTCCATTAGGCTGCGTGGTTTCCAGTACTACGCCTCTCTTTGCCCCCATTAGCTCGCCATTTAGTACTTCTTTGGCGATATCCCATCGGATGATATCGTCTCTACGAAGTCCTTCCATAGCAAATTCTACCCTTCTTTCATTTCTTACCAATTCCCTTAGGCTAGACTGGGTAGCATACTTAACTCTATCAACCTTTGGCATTCCCGCTCTTTCGCGAACAGCGTCTAAGGCTTCGTATAATTCGTTGTCTATCTCATTCAATTCTACTTTTGCTTCTGCAATGGTTAATAATACTTCGGCATAACGGAAAATAAATACATCATTACCCATATTCCAGTAAGGTGCATCTGGGTTTAAATCCAAGAAAGTATTGTATTTTTTATAGTTATACCCTGTTTTAGAAGCGTTATCAGCTTTGTTGAAGTAATCATTGCTATCCTCTTCTATAGAGCGGTATACATTTCCTGCAAAAACCTGTCCTGGATAAATAATGGAAGCCCTTAGACGAGGGTCTCTATTAACAAAGGGATTTGCCGGGTCATATTCTCCTGTTAATGCTGCCTCCTCAATGGTTTTTCCATCAATCATTTCAAAGGCATCTACTAAAGATTGAGTGGGTACTACAGAGGACCATCCTCCAATACTATTTGGTAAATATGGAGTATAGTTGGTTCTGTATAAATCTGGAGTGTATTGCACTGAAAGAATCACCTCATTATTCTGCTCATTGGTTGGGTCAAAAAGACCTTCAAAAGATGGGAACAAAGAATATCCAGAAATACTATTCGCTGTCGCCAATGCATCCTTATACGCTCCAAAATACAAGTAATACCTCATCAATAAGGCCTGTGCAGCTCCTTTGGTGGCTTTACCCTGATCTGCTTCTGAGTAAGATTCAGGGAGGATATCAATAATGTCCTTCAGTTCCTCCTCAATAAATTTACGAACTTCGGATTGTAGATTTCTCGGAACCTTGGCTTCCTCTGGATGATTAAAATTCTCAAGAATTAAGGGTATATCGCCATAATTTACGGTAAGGGTATAATACTTATAAGCTCTAAGGAATCGAGCTTGAGCTTTATAAATTGCCCTGTCGGCTTCTGGAACTGCAGTTGCATTGTCGCAGTTTGCTAGAAACTCATTGCACCTATTTATGGTGCCAAAGCTGTAATAAGAGGCCCCAGGATCGGCTGCAGAAAGAATTCCATTTCCAATATTGGTCCATCCTTCCCATGGAAAGTTGTTGTAGGCGTTGTCTGAACCGGCATCCCGGTAGAATATGTTTCCAGAACTTTCAAATCCGTTGTAGCACCCAGTTAAGGCTAAATCAAGATCGTTTTTAGTTTTCCAAAAAGTGGAAGGTGAAAGGGCGTCATTTGGAGCGGTATCCAAAAAGGAATCGTCGCATGCGCTAAATACAACGGTTATTGCTAGTAAATATATTAGTTTTCTCATGTTGAGCATATCAAATTAAAATGTTAAGTTAACTCCGATTGAATTAGTCATTACCACAGGGTATCCACTACCTCTTCCTGAAGGAGCCTCAGGATCCCATCCTTTGGTGTAAGGTGTAAGGGTGTATAGGTTTTGGGCGCTATAATAAATTCTTAGGCGCGATATGTTCCACTCGTCCAAAATATCCGTTGGAACATTATAACCTAGCTGAAGGTTTTTCAACCTTAAAAAATCGGTGCTTTTCAACCAATGACTTGTGGTTGAGTTTTGAGGCATACTGGGGCCGTAAATATTATCGATAAGACGAGGAACATTGGTATTGGTATTTGTGGGGGTCCAACGGTCCATGAACAGTTTTAGCGGTTTTTGAGCGTCCCCGTTTACAGCGCCTATAGCATCCGTATCCATATACCCATAAGCACCCATTGCACCTTGGAAAAGAGCCATGAAGTCAAAATTTCTATACCCTAGACTAATATTAAAACCAAAGTTGATTGGGGGAATAGATTTCCCTAATAAAACTCTATCGTCAGCATCTACCTTCCCGTCACCCGTGGTGTCTACGTAACGAAGATCTCCTGGTTGTAATTGACTAGCGTAAATAGTATTTGTAGGCCAAGAAGCGATCTCGGATTCACTCTGGTAAAGGCCATCTGTTTTATAGCCAAACCAAGAATCGAGAGGGGTTCCTAATCTTCTGATTTTTCTCCCATTTATTACTTGATCTGTTCCTGCCAATTCTACCAACTCATTCTCGTTGTACGCAATGTTTCCGCCAAATTGAAAATCGATATCACCAAATTGATCGCGGTAATTCACGCTTATTTCAACTCCCTTGTTATCTAACTTACCAACGTTGTCGAAGAACTTCCCTAGCGCAAATTCATTTGGCGCAGGAACTTCCATGATAATACCTTCTGTTAGTTTTTTATATAAATCGATGGTAACGTCTATGTTTCCCAATACCGTAGCATCAAAGCCAAGACCGTAGGAAGTTGTTTTTTCCCAAATTAATGAAGCATTCTTCGCATTTACGATAGCTGCACCGGAATTAATAGTACTATTAAACGGATAATCCATGCCCAATGATAGCGTTGGAATAGTAGGGTAATAATCGTCCAATGCATCTTGGTTGCCTAACTGTCCCCAAGAAGCCCTAATTTTTAGGTTGCTCATGGCGTCCTTTAATCCTTCAAAGAAATTTTCTTCGGATATACGCCATCCAGCCGAGAACGATGGGAAAACACCTACTCTATTGTCTTTTGCGAAACGTGAAGAACCATCGGCTCTAACATTGGCCTCTACTAAATATTTGCCCATATAGTTGTAGTTAGCCCTACCAAACCAAGACACCATATTTAATTTACGGGTATACCCAGAGTTGGTCATGCCGCTAGTAGACCCTGCATCTAAATCTGTAAGTTCGTTGCTGGGAAAATTTTCTCTATAGGCCGAGGTGTTTTTGTAGTCGTAAGACTCTACATGATAACCTGCCAACAAATCTAAATTATGTTCTCCGTTGAATGTTGTGGAGTAGTTAGCTGTTAAATCGAAAGTATTACGTGTATTCGTGATAAATCTCTCGGTTAACTTTGTTGGTCCGTGATATTTTGAAGGGTTGTATTGCAACTCTTTGTTTAACTCAGAGTTACCCGAATCTACATTTCTATGGGATGCAGTCGCCTTTATATTAAAGCCATCGAATAAATCTAATTGTACAGATCCTATACCAACAAAGGTCTTCCGTTGGTAGTTTATCTGTGGTCCCATATCTAACCATGCAATAGGGTTACCATCCGAGATGGTTCCATAGGTGCCATCTTGATTTTTATAAGGAATCCATGGGGCAATCCTATTGACCTGTCTTATAATCTGATCTAAACCTCCACCAACATAGGCGTTGTTTGGCTCATAACGATCCATTTGACTATACGACATATTAAGGTTTGTAGTTATCCAATTCTTGGGGGTAACGGTTAAATTGATTCTTGCGTTATAATCCTTTTTTCCGGTATGCTCTATAATCCCATCCTGATTCTGATAATTTAGGGATGCGCGATAAGAGGTATATTCGGACCCGCCAGAAACAGCGAAGTTATTGGTGGTTACAAATCCGGATCCTTGGTATAAAAGATCATGCCAGTCTGTATTTGGATGTGTGAAAGGACTGCTGCCAGTGCGGAAGAGTTCCAAATCATTCTCACTAAACCTAGGTGTTTTACCACTATTGGCCAAGGCTTCGTTGTATAATATAGCGTAGTCATAAGAACCTAGATACTCTGGAAGTACGGTAGGATCTTGCCAGCCAAAATCTCCCGTATAGGTTACTGTTGGTTCTCCTGATTTTCCTGATTTGGTAGTTACCAAAATAACACCATTAGCCGCTTTAGAACCGTAAATGGCAGCCGAAGCAGCATCTTTTAATACCGAAATATTCGCGATGTCATTTGCCTGAACGTCATTTAACGAACCTTCAACCCCATCTATTAATATCATAGGCGAAGCCTGGTTAAGCGTTCCCGTACCTCTAATTCTGATGGTGCCACCGTCGTTTCCAGGCAATCCTGAAGATTGGTTTACATACACTCCAGGCAATAATCCTGAAAGTCCGGCAGATACGCTGGTTATAGGTCTAGATTCCAGCATTTTACTATCTACAGTTGCGACGGAGCCCGTGAGGTTTACTTTTTTCTGGGTACCGAAACCTACGACTACCACCTCGTCCAAAAACTCGGCATCTTCTGATAGTGATATATTGATGGTTGTTTGACCATTTACTGGTATTTGTTGTTTGGCGTATCCTAGAAAGCTAATTTCCAAGATGGCGTCTTTAGCGACATTAATGGAGTAGTTTCCGTCAAAATCACTGACTACCCCATTGGTCGTGCCAACTTCTACCACACTTGCTCCCGGAACAGGCATTTGGGTACCACTTTCGGAGACCGTTCCCGAAACGGTAATCCCATTTTGGGCAAACATAGTTGCGCCTCCCATTAGTAGAAGACATAACAATAAAAGCTTTTTCATAAATGTTGGTGTTTAAATTGATTTAATTGTTAAACATTGATTTAAAGAAACTTTTCCCTATTCATGGATCCACATCTAGTTCAATCCTTTGTCTGGTTTAGGTGGACTCAACAGATGTATATTAAATGATATTGGGAAATACCTCAACTTAAAAACAAGTAGAGGGGTAAACGATTAGCCTACCGATTTCTTTAAGTAATATTATGTGAATTAAGGCAATGCTAGAGGAACCCCTATCTAAGATAATAGCTCTTCCAAACAGGGTTTACTTTACTTCTATTTAAGTTAACCTTGCTATTTTGTTATGAAGGTGTTAATTCTCATATAGATAGATTCCTCGGTAAGGTTTAGGATGTTCTGTATACGAAAGTAAAATGCCTGATATGGGAAAGATCATGCTGGGTTCACTCAATTTCAATCTAATAACCTAAATCCGAAAAATCACCCCTATTTTGAGAATTTTTACTCCACAAAATTTCTAGGTGACCAAGATTGATAAAATGCGTGATAGAGATTGCAGTGATTGTAGGGATGCGAAATTGATAGAAATCTATCACCATGCACGATTCTTATTAAAAGAGTCCCATAATCGAGATTCTAGATTGACGTAAGAACGGGCTCGGATTTTATCCGAACTACTTTTTCACAAAGGTGAAGTAGTGTGGTTGGAAAATCCATTTTTTTACAATTAAGGGGAGAATATCTTCTTTGGAGATAACAGTTTTTATATGGTATTAAGATAATTGGATTAGAGACCTAGTACATGGAAACCTATAAAGCCAACAACTCCTATGATGCAAGTCGCTTCTAACTCCTTGCTTTTAGCATAAATGATCTTATTTAATACATAAAGTATAGCTATTTGATGGTGTCCCCTTTATGGTAGGAAGTTCTGATCTGGATAGGGAAAGTGCGTGCAAATCTAAAATTTCCTTAAGCAGGGTGTTAAATGAACTACGGCTATGTTAGACTGCTACTGATAGATCCCCTCTAGGTTTAGCAAAAAAGCGTAGACCTCGGCTATTTCCTTTAAGTAATCAAACCGTCCACTGGCGCCACCATGACCATATTCCATTTGAGTGCGGAGGAGTAAAAGATTCTCATCTGTTTTCATAGCTCGCAATTTGGCTACCCATTTTGCGGGTTCAAAGTACTGTACCTGACTATCGTGTAAGCCCGTAGTAACGAAAATATTAGGATAGTCTTTCTTTTCAATATTTTCATAAGGACTATACGATTTTATATATTGATAAGCTTCTTTGTTTTTTGGGTTGCCCCACTCATCAAATTCATTGGTGGTTAACGGGATGCTTTCATCCAGCATCGTATTTACTACATCTACAAAGGGAACTGCAGCAACAAGTCCGTTCCATAAATTGGGCGCCATATTTGCAACAGCCCCCATTAAAAGTCCGCCCGCACTGCCACCCATGGCATACAAGTGCCCTCTTGCTGTATAGTTTTCCTGAATTAAATACTCGCCGCAGTCAATGAAATCCGTAAAGGTGTTTTTCTTATTCATCAACTTCCCATCCTCATACCAAGCACGACCAAGTTCCTGCCCCCCTCTTATATGGGCTATGGCATATATAAAGCCTCTATTTAATAAGCTTAATCTAGTACTGGCAAAACGGGCATCCATGCTTGCTCCATAACTTCCATAACCAAAAAGTAATAAAGGCGATGTTCCATCTAGTTTCGTATCATTCTTATAAACTAGGGATATGGGTATTTTACTGCCGTCCTTTGCCGTGGCATATATGCGTTCTGTAGTATAGTTACTTGAATTGTATCCGCCAAGAACCTCCTCTTGTTTTAATAAGTCTTTTTCTCTGGTGTTAATGTGATAATCATAGGTGGAGGGTGGAGTGGTAAGAGAGCTATACCTATACCTCAATTTTTCGCTTTTATATTCTGGATTGGCACCTATATCTGCGGTATAGGCCGCCTCCCCAAAATCTAGATAATGCTCTGCATTATTCTCTAAATTCCTAATACGTAATTTCACAAGTCCATTTTCGCGTTCACTGATAACAATAAAGTCTTTAAACTCTTCTACTCTTTCCAACAACACCTCCTTGCGTACGGGGATGACTTCCGTCCATTGGGAGGCTTCGGTTGTATTAAGCGGACTCTCCATCAATTTAAAGTTTTTGGCGCCATCCTTGTTGGTAAGTATTAAAAATCGATCGTTTAGGGGAAGTACCTCGTATAACACATCCTTCATTCTAGGCTGAAATACTTTAAAGTCACCGTTTGGTAGATTGGCATTTATCATCCTTAACTCGGAAGACAGCGTTGCTTGGGAGTAAATAAAAATGAATTGATTGTTTTTGCTTTTATCAACCCATATATAATTGCTATTATCTTTTTCATGGTAGACCACTACGTCATTTTCAGCGTCTGCACCTAGGGTATGTCGTTTAATTTTTTCGGACAATAGGGTTGCCGGATTTTTGGAAGTATAGAAAAGTGTTTGGTTGTCATTAGCCCAGCAAGGATAGCCTGTGGTGTTTTGAATGTTGTTTTTTAGTATGGAACCCGATTCTAAATCTTTTATGTAAATCGTGTATTGCCGTCTACTTAGGGTGTCCACGCCATAAGCCAAATATTTATTATTGGGGCTCACCGCGAATCCGGAAGCTGAATAGTACGAATGTCCCTCGGCCATTTTGTCAACATCCAACAACACCTCCTCTTGGGAATCCATGCTTTCTTTTTTTCGGCAGAATTTATAATACTGTTTGCCCTCGTCTGTTCTGTAGTAATAAAAGTAGCCGTTTTTAAACACGGGTACACTTTCATCTTTTTCTTTTATTCTAGCTTTCATCTCCAAGAATAACTCAGTTTGAAAGGGTTTAGATAGGTGCATTACAGAATCTACATAATTGTTTTCTGCTCTTAAGTAGTTTAAAACCTGAGTGCTATCCGGTCCCTTTCCAAAATAGTCGTACATCCAGAAATAGTTGTCCAATACACTATCGTTATGAATAACGCGCCAGTGTTCTTTCTGTTCTGCTATGGGAGGTGTTGCATCCTGGAATTGTGCATGTACCTGAAACAGGCAGGCGAATAGCACTAATGCTGCTGAAGTTGTTTTCATTATAGTGTGTTTGGTTGCCATGTCCCACAACGATGGGATGGCAATGGTTATACGTAAATCTTTGGGGGAGGTCACTGATCTTTTACCTTGTTAATCAGAAAAAAAATGATCAATTTCAGTACAAGGAATAAAGGAATCTAAGTAGATGGGGAAATTCCTAATTCATATAAATATACGTAAAATTTGGGTTTTTACTTATTGTTAACCAGGGGCGTATCCTAATAGGTTGCCACTAATGGATTCTATAACGTACCCTGATCCTCCCTTGTGCAACATATCCTAGATTTGTTTTTAATATTCGTACCTAGTATATGGGGCATACTAGGATGTGAGGATACTTGTAGGAGACAAGTTTTATTTAGGGAGTACTGTGCTGCATTAAGCAATTTATCGAGATTTAAGCCTATTGTAATAATGGTGTAAATCTAAAGAACTATCCCTATTTTGCAGGTCATAACCTAAAAACCAACATCGGTGACCGAGAAAGAAAAGATGCTTAATGGTGCGTATTATGATTCTAGGGATGCGGAATTAATAGAAATCTATCACCATGCACGATCATTATTAAAGGAGTACAATAATTTAGACTCGAGATTGCGAGATGAGCGGGAGCGGATTCTGTCTGAACTGTTTAAGCGGAAAGGAGACGGGGTGTGGATAGAAACCCCCTTCTTTTGTGATTATGGGGAAAACATAACCATAGGCGATAACACCTTTGTTAATACCAATTGTATTTTTTTGGACAATCATACAATAACCATAGGGAAAAACGGTCTCATCGCCCCTAATGTTCAAATATATACAGCCAGCCATCCATTAAAAGCCTCGGAAAGAATCGTTGATGTAGGCCATGGGAAGCGTTACCTCACTTTTGCTCAGCCAGTTGCCATTGGTGATAATGTGTGGATAGGTGGGAATACCGTGATTTTCCCAGGCGTTACTATTGGGGACAACGTAACCATTGGCGCTGGAAGTGTGGTTACTAAAGACTTGCCCAACAATGTTTTGGCCTTTGGAAATCCCTGTGAAGTAAAACGAAAACTGTAGGGATTAGCTTTAATTTGTATTCGTTTGTGTGGTGAAGCTTCTGTTTCTTAGAGCGAGTTTACTATGTCTGTAAACAGGCATCACTCCGCTCATAACCGCTAGCGCGAGCGTCACGCTCGTGTTTTGTTATTTGTTTGGATCTAAGCTTCCTCTGTGTACTGCCCGTGGATATCTTTTAAACCTTTTTTTGCAACTTTTAAGGCTCTTAGGGTGTTCTTGGATTTTTGGGAATGGGCCTCCATGCGCCCCAATACGTTCTTTAAAGTTTGGGTGGCCTCTACTATAAAAGGACCCTTATTGAGCATTACACACTCCGCTTGGGCACTTATGGTGGCGTCGGAGATTTCTGCACGTGTGGCCATCCCTTTTTTGGCCATGGTATCCAATACTTGGGTAGCCCATACTACTGGAATCTGAGCTGCTTCACACAACCAGAGAATTTCGTTTTGCACCTCTGATATCCGTTCAAATCCTACCTCCACTGCTAAATCGCCCCTAGCAATCATTATCCCGATTTTTGGTCTTTGCATTGCTCTAAAAAGTATGGCGGGCAGGTTCTCAAAGGCGGTACTATTCTCTATTTTAAAGATTACCCCAATATCTGTATTGCCTAGTTTTTCCAGTTCACTATAAAGTAGGGAAACATCATCGGCATTTTTCACAAAGGAATAGCCAATCATATCCGAGTGCTTTATAATGAAAGGCAATAATTCTAGATCTTCGGAGGTAAGGGAAGGAAGTTCTAAATTGGTGTCGGGCAAGTTTATGCCCTTGCCGGGGCGTAATTTCTTTTTGTATGCATTTTTTATGCAAATGGTAGCGGTACCATTATTAATAGTTTCTACTACGGCTTCAAAGGTACCATCATCAAAAAATACCCGTTCCCCTACTTTAAGGTTATCTATAATCTGAGGAAGAGAGACTTCTATCAACGGGATGTTTTCGGAGAAACTTAAAACGTTAGACCCCTCGGAAAGTAGGGCGGGCTCCGGTTTTATAAGCAATAAGCGCGATGTGTTGTTTATTTCTATAAGGGGAACCGACACTAAAGACGTTTCTGGGCGGTCTTGTTTGTAGATGTTGCTGATCCGTATTTTGGGGCCCGGAAGATCCATGTAAATATGGATAGGAAGTTCGGTTTCCTTTTCCACGCTCCCAACATTCTTTAAAATTTTACTCCATAGTTCTTCGTTGCCATGGCTTAGATTTAATCGGGCAATACCCATACCCGCTTCCTGCAGCCGTTTTATGAGGTCTTTGTCCGTAGCAGCTTCATCGGGCATGGTGACCATAATTTCTGTGTCCCTTACCTTGGAGTCCACCTTAAATAGGTGGTTTGCATGCTGTACCAATAATTTCTTGCTGCCCGTAAAACCAATGGCTTCCATATCGGAATTTTGCTCCCAGGATGTACCGTTCAATAATTTCACCAGCTTCAGTGCCCCTGATATATTATCGTATACATATCCTGCGCCGCTGCCCAAAGAGGATATCCCCAATTCCGATAAACCAGCCTGAATCTCCCGAATATCGGTACTGCGCAATAATAAATAGCGATAGAGGTTTTTAGAGCTCGACCTGTATTGAGGATGTACGGAGGATGCAATGCTATTGGCAACCTTTTCCTTTTCTATGAGGGTGATATAGATTTTCTCCAGTTCCTTTTCTAGTCTTTCCAGTTCCATAATCAATACAAGTGTATGGGATCGTAATTAAGTATTTGTGCTGGTGCAAATAACGGGTTTTATTTGGATGTAAAAATACGAATATTAATTATGGAAGCTACTGGGATTGGAGGATGTGACCTTCTAAATCCTAGGGAAGATAACGGCCTGCAAAATTAAGTGGAATTGTAATGGAAAAATAATCTTTTAGGTGCTATATTTCATTTGTTGGCGCTAGTTAGCCTCTGTGGGTTTACAGGGGGCCCCCTCGTGCTTCTGGTTACTAAAACCGAGGTGTCTTTCTGATTGATTATGTTTGCCTTTTATTTTCCGTAGGAAGAATTTCACTCAATTTAAAAGTAATGAACACACATCTTAAGGGGGTATTGTATATAGCCATTGGCGCATCTAGTTATGGGGTGTTGGCCACCTTTGTTAAATATGCCAACAACCAGGGCTTGGGAACTGCGGGACTTGCCTTTTCCCAGTACTTATTTGGGGTATTGGTATTGAGCGTTTTGGCCTATTTTTTTTCTAAAAAAGAGGTAGGTGAGAAAGTAGCGGGTACCCCAAAACATCCAAAATTAAAATTAATGCTCTTTGGAAGCTTTTTGGGGTTAACCAGTAGTTTCTATTACTTATCTATCCAATATGTGCCGGTGTCCGTAGGTATAATCCTCCTGATGCAGACCATTTGGATGGGGGTGGCTTTAGAGTTTTTTACGGCCCGGAAATTGGTCAGTGGTATTAAAATAGTGGGTGCTCTGGTGGCCATAGTGGGTACGCTCTTGGCTGCGAAAGTCTTTGAGACCAATGTAGAATTGGATCTTAGAGGTATCGGATTTGGGCTGTTGGCTGCTTTGAGCTTTACGGGGGTAATGTACGCAACTACTCGGGTGGGTTTGCAGCTCCCCATCCTTGTACGTACCCAATACTTAGTGTATGGCGGATTTATAGTGGTAATCTTATTTTGGAACCTTCAAATTTTGCAAGACTTTAGTTGGAAGAGCTTTATTAGTTGGGGAGCTTTTCTGGGTGTATTTGGTACCCTGCTTCCCCCACTATTGTTCAATAGGGGGTTTCCAAAAATAGGGACAGGTTTAGGAAGTATTATAGCAGCCTTGGAAATACCAGTTTCTGTTTTTAGTGCCTATTGGGTATTACATGAAGATATAAGTCCGCTTCAGTGGGGAGGGATCCTAATCGTTTTATTTGCGGTAGTACTCATTAATTTTAAAAGGAAAGAGGTAGTCTCAACGTAATCAATAAGGCGTTAGTGGGATAGGTTTTTTGGTAAAGTAACTCTTGCAATTGGGAGTAGTCCCTAATTGTTAAGTGATCCCTTTTCCAGTATTTTTTGGTTCTACTAGCCAAAACAAGAATCTTTTTAAAAGGAGAAAGTTATTGGTAGCGGCCGATACGCTTAGTGTAGTCTGGGTAGTTTGTTCATTTCCAGGGGTTTTCTTTCAATGGGTGGTTGGGATTAATTTTAGTTGCAGTTTTAGGGGTAGGGAAGCGCTTCACTCATCCAAAACGAACAGCTAATGTAATTACTTCTTGTTTGTAACAAGTCTAAATAAGCTTACCTTTGCAGATCAAACAAAAAAACAAAACAGATGAGGAATACCCTAAAATTCGGTTTTATACTGAGCTTAATGACTTTATTTGTGGCATGTGGTGAAGCTTCAAAATCCAAGGAAGTGGTTAACGTTTATACACACCGCCATTACAAGGCAGATGATGAGCTTTTTTCCAAATTTACTGAAGAGACTGGAATCAAGGTCAATATTGTAAATGCTAGTGCCGATGAGCTTATCCAGCGTTTGGAGACAGAAGGCAAGGATTCCAATGCAGATATATTGATTACTGTGGATGCTGGTAGACTGTATCGTGCACAGTCTAGGGACCTTTTACAACCCGTTAGTTCCCAGGTTTTGGAAAGCAATATTGGATCGGAATTTAGGGAGAAAGACGGACATTGGTACGGTTTAACCTATAGGGCAAGGATTATCGCTTATGCCAAAGATAGGGTGAATCCGGAAGATATTAAGACCTACGAAGACTTGGCAGACCCCAAATGGAAGGGCAAAGTAGTGATCCGCTCCTCAGAAAATGTGTACAACCAATCTATGTTGGCCTCTATTATTTTAGCCCATGGTGAAGAAAAGGCCAAGGAGTGGGCAGAGGGAGTAGTTGCCAATATGGCAAGGAATCCAAAAGGTAGTGATCGGGATCAAGTAAAGGCGGTGGCTGCTGGTGAAGGAGACATTGCTGTGGTAAATACCTATTATATTGGATTAATGCTGAACGATAAAAATGCGGAAGAGCGCAAGGCGGGAGAGCAGGTCGGTATTATTTTTCCAAACCAGGAAGGAAGGGGTACCCATATTAATATCAGCGGTATAGGGGTAACTAAATATGCACCCAATAAAGAAAATGCTATTAAGCTTATGGAATTCCTCTCCGGGGAGGAAGCGCAGCAGACACTAGCGAATTTAAACTACGAATACCCCATCAATCCTAAGGCTAGTAAAGCCTCTATTTTAAAGACTTGGGGCGATTTTAAAACGGACACCGTAGAACTCTATAAACTGGGGGAATACAATAGCAAGGCCGTTAAGATCTTTGATGAGGCCGGTTGGAAATAAGAAGGGGAGGGAGTAAGACCAAAAAGGCTTTAAATAACCTTCTTGGTCTTGCTCTAAAAGTTTAAGAAGTTTTGGATTTCTAAAAGGTCCAAAACATTGAATAGCATTTATAAATGGCAAAGAGAACCACCTATTGGTGGAATAAGTGGACGGGTGGGGCAACGGTAATACTACTGTTGGTCCTGACTCCCATCTTCACTATTTTGATCAAGCTTTTCGATAAGCCTGGGGAGCATTGGGAGCATATTGCGTCCAATTTGCTGCCTTCTTATTTTGTCAATTCCGCCCTCTTGTTACTGGGGGTGGGGTTTTTCACCTTCCTGATTGGGGTGAGTATGGCCTGGTTGGTCTCTATGTACGACTTTCCCGGGCGTAAATATTTTGAATGGTTACTAATTCTCCCACTTGCCTTTCCTTCTTATATGATGGGGTATAGCTATGTGGGGATTTTGGAATATACGGGACCGGTACAGGCCTTTTTTCGCAATAATTTTGATATACATTTTAAAGGCGCTATTGTAGATATTATGAACATGCCTGGGGCTATTTTTATTCTCTCTATTAGCCTGTTTCCCTATGTATATGTAATCTGTAGAGCTTCTTTTATGCAACAGTCCAGCGCCATGCAGGAGGCAGCTTTTCTTTTGGGAAGCAACCGCATACAGATGTTCGCCAAGATTGCCCTTCCCATGGCCAGACCAGCAGTGGCAGGAGGAATCGCCTTGGTGGGGATGGAGGTGCTAAATGACTATGGGACCGTGAAATACTTTGGGGTAGATACATTTACCTCTGGGATTTTTAGAGCCTGGTTTTCTTTTGGCGATATCAATACCGCTATATACCTCTCGGCTATTTTAACCCTCATCGTATTGGTATTGATATGGTTGGAGAATTTCCAAAGAGGGAGTCGTAATTGGAATGCGGCCAATACTGGGGCCAAACCCGCTATTAGGGTGAGTCCAAAACACAAAGGTACAAGATGGTTGTACACCGCACTTTGCCTGGCAGTGCTCCTGATAAGCTTTATTTTACCGCTTGCCCAACTATTCTATTGGGTATCCCTTACCTGGAGCTATGTGGTAAATGCTGAATTTGGTATTCTGATATTTAGAAGTTTTTCACTGGCAATAGGCGCTGCAATGGCCATAGCGGTAATATCCATCTTCCTATTGTATACCATTCGCCTTAGTCCCTTGCGGTGGACCAAACATATAGCGCGGACCGCTTCCATAGGATATGCCATTCCTGGTGCAGTTATTGCAGTAGGTGTTATGATACCTATGATGGGCCTAGATAGAAAACTCAACTGGGTGCTATCCAACGACCTTGGGATGATTTTATCGGGAACATTGTTTATCTTAGTAGTGGCATATATTGTACGGTTTATGGCGGTTGGGTATAATGCTATTGATGCAGGATTTCAGAAAACGGGGGCCTCGGTAAACGAGGTAGCGCGTTCATTGGGCGCTTCTCCATTAAGGACCCTATGGAAAATAGATTTACCTTTAATTAAAAACAGTATAGCTGGGGCCGTGTTATTGGCCTTTGTGGATATCTTAAAGGAACTTCCTTTAACCTTAATTTTAAGACCCTTTAACTTCCATACCCTAGCAACCAAAGCCTTTGATATGGCGACCAATGAGATGATTGCAGAATCTGCAAACGCTTCCTTGGTAGTAGTGTTAACGGGAGTGATACCAATTATTTTGTTGAATAATATGATCAGTAGAAAGAAATAAATGCAGCAGAAGGAAGATCAATAGCTTTTGTGGTGGGTAAATAAGTAGTATAACCCTACCCTTTGGGAAAACAAAAGCAGCTAAAATGAATGAACATGGCAATTATTGAATTAAATAATATTAGTAAACGATATCAGAACACTGCAACTAATGCGGTAGATGATGTATCTTTTTCCTTGGAAAGAGGGGAGATATTGGCCTTGGTTGGAGAGAGCGGCTCTGGGAAAACCACCTTGTTGCGTTTAATTGCAGGCCTGGAACATCCCAATTCTGGGAGTATTATTTTGAATGATAAAATCATTGTTAGCGGCCGTAAATCCTTACCTGCCAACAAACGAAAAACCGGGATGGTATTTCAAGATTATGCGCTGTTCCCTCACTTGACTATTTTTGAAAATGTTGCGTTTGGATTAAAGGGACTCCCTAAAAAAGAGGCCGAACAACGGGTGTATGAGACAATTAAACTTACCGGTCTAAAAGAAGATGTTAAGAAATACCCCCATCAACTTTCCGGGGGGCAGCAGCAACGGGTGGCATTGGCTAGGGCATTGGCTCCAAGGCCAGAACTGTTGTTGATGGATGAGCCATTCAGTAATTTAGATACCATTCTACGCGATCAGGTACGTGAAGAAGTAAGGCAAATTATTAAAGACATGGGTATAACGGCCATTTTGGTCACCCACGATACCAAAGATGCGTTTTCTACATCCGATAAAATTGCGGTAATGCTAAACGGGAAGCTATTGCAGATAGATACTCCCGATGCATTGTACAACGACCCAAATTCTGCCTATGTTGCTGAGCTATTTGGGAAGTCTAATAATGTAGTTGCTACGGTTGCACCAGGCGGTTATAAAACGCCCTTTGGATTTGTGTCTGGGCCTAAAGATTGTCCCTTATCCGTTAATAAGGATAAGGTAAACTTATTTTTCAGGGCAGAGGAAACCGATTTTTGCAATGCAGAGGAACCACACCTTTGTGGGATGGTAGAGCAGTGTATGTACCTAGGCGATCATATGCAACTTAAGGTATGTTGTAATAGGTGTACCAATTGTGCCAAGGAGGGCGAGGGGAAACCCTTGGAAGAGACCCAACGTATTTTGTTGAGGTCCTCGGTGCAAACCTGGAAGCCAGGGGATATAGTGCGATTTAGACTCAAGAATTATAAGGTGAAAGATACGGAGTCGGAGTAATTCATTTATGAAAACCCTTCATTTCTTATTGATAGTGTTAGAAAAATCCCTGTAGATGCATTATACTTAAATGCGGTATGTTATTAATATACATACCATATTATACAGATGCTTAATGTTATAGCCTAAAAAAATACTAAAATTACAATAGCTATCGTTATATTTTATAGCTTTGATGCGTTATGAAATCTTTTCTCCACAAATTAACTGCTGCCTGTATGGCGTTCTTGGTATTGTTTACCACGATGTCGTTCACCGTAGATATGCACTATTGTGGAGATACTTTGGTAGATTACTCCCTATTTCATAATGTACAGACCTGCGGCATGGAAGAGTTGCCATCCGATAGTTGTGATTTAGATTACCAGCAAACATCTTGCTGCACGGACAAGCAATTGTTGGTGGAGGGGCAGGATGACATAAAAACTCCCTTTCAAAAATTAACTTTCGGGCAGCAGACTTTTGTTGCCACTTTATACTATACGTATATTAATCTTTTTGAAGGACTGGATAGTAATATTATCCCATTTAGGGATTATAAACCTCCCTTCCTCATCTGGGATCTACAAAAGCTTCAAGAGACCTATATAATTTGATTTTAAACAGTGTCCGTATCCGATAATGTTTGGTGCGGAAGGAACTGCCCTATGGTAAAAGTCATGATGGGCATATTTCGTTGTCTTTAATATTCTGATACTATCAGAGTTTTAATCAATGTTTCACTGTTTAACAATCAATATACATGCTAAATAAAAGCATTAAATTTCTAATACAGAACAAACTGGTAGCGGTCTTGTTGCTGGCACTATTTGTTGGCGCAGGAGTAGTAACCGCACCTTTTAATTGGAATACAGGTTTTATTCCTACGAATCCCGTGGCCGTAGATGCCATCCCCGATATCGGGGAAAACCAACAAATTGTATATACCCCATGGGAGGGGCGTTCCCCCCAGGATATAGAGGACCAAATTAGTTATCCGCTTACCACCAGCTTGTTGGGAATTCCCGGGGTGAAAACCATTCGTAGTACTTCCATGTTCGGATTTTCCAGTATCTATATCATCTTCGAGGAGGATGTAGAATTCTATTGGAGCCGTAGCCGTATTCTGGAGAAATTGAATTCCTTACCAGCGGGCCTCCTTCCCAATGGTGTAAATCCGTCCTTGGGTCCGGATGCTACCGGCTTAGGACAAATTTATTGGTATACCCTAGAAGGTCGGGATAAAGACGGCAATGTAACCGGAGGTTGGGATCTACACGAATTGCGAAGCATTCAGGATTACTATGTGAAATATGCCCTTTCCTCGGCAAGTGGTGTTTCGGAAGTTGCCTCCATCGGAGGATATGTACAAGAATATCAAATTGATGTACAGCCAGAACTGATGAGGCAATACAATATTGGTCTTGGGGATGTTGTAAAAGCAGTAAAGGAAACCAACAAGGATATCGGAGCCCAAACCATGGAAATTAATCAGGTGGAATACTTGGTGCGGGGACTCGGATATATAAAGACAATAGCCGATATTGAAGATGCCGTGGTTACCTCGGAAGACTACACCGCTATCCGGATCAAAGATATTGCCAAGGTGAGTTTAGGACCTGCCCCCCGGAGAGGAATTTTGGATAAAGAGGGCGCTGAGGTGGTAGGGGGTGTGGTCACTGCTCGCTACGGTGCAAATCCGATGGAGGTTATCAATAACGTAAAGGATAAGTTGGAGCTGCTTAAAGCCGGACTCCCTTCCAAAGAACTTTCGGATGGTACCATTTCCCAGCTTACCGTTGTTCCGTTTTATGATCGCTCGGAACTGATCCAGGAAACCTTGGATACCCTAGATGAAGCGTTGAGTTTGGAAGTACTCATTACCATCCTGGTCATCATTGTAATGGTCTTTAACCTAAGGGCCTCTGTGCTAATATCGGGACTTTTACCGGTGGCTGTTTTAATGGTATTCATTGCCATGAGGTACTTTAATGTGGATGCTAATATTGTGGCATTATCCGGGATTGCCATTGCTATTGGTACCATGGTGGATATTGGGGTCATTCTTTCCGAGAATATCATCAGACACCTGGATGAAGAAAAGGAACGGTCTCTGGCAACTGGAATAAAAACGCCTATAAACACCGTGGTGTATAATGCCAGTGCCGAGGTATCGGGAGCCATCCTTACCGCAGTTCTGACTACAATTATCAGCTTTATTCCGGTGTTTACCATGATTGGAGCGGAAGGTAAGTTGTTTAGACCCTTGGCATTTACCAAGACCATGGCTTTAATTTCGGCCTTTATGGTGGCCATCTTCCTTATTCCGCCCTTTGCAGCGTATTTGTTCCGAAGAAAAAGTATCAAAAAAGTCACTAGTTATCTTATCAACGGAGGGCTAATCCTTTTAGGGCTAGCGGCCATAATTTTCGGATATTGGTTAGGTTTTATCCTAATGGGGTTCGGAATTACAGGCTTATTGAAACATGAGCAAATCGCTGATAAATTGCCAGGTAAATTATTACTCACCGATAAACGCGCCAATTGGATAAATATCGCCGTTTCGGCTTTGGCAATTGTCTTCCTATTAGCAGAGTTCTGGCGTCCGTTGGGAGTGGATAAAAGTATATTTTGGAACCTGCTCTTTGTGGGGCTTATATGTTTTGGCCTCTTGGGGTTCTTCTGGCTCTTCCAGTATTATTACACCCAAATTCTTGGATGGGCGCTTCGCAATAAATTAATATTCCTTTCCATTCCCACCCTTATTGTGGTATTTGGTGTTATGATTTGGCAGCAGACGGGCAAGGAATTTATGCCTTCCTTGGATGAAGGGGCGTTTCTTTTGATGCCTACGTCTATGCCACATTCTGGTGTAGAGGAGAACAAGCGGGTACTGCAGCAACTGGATATGGCGGTGGTCAGTATTCCTGAAATAAAAACGGTGGTTGGTAAGGCTGGGCGTACGGAGTCCGCCCTGGATCCAGCACCACTTTCCATGTATGAAAATGTTATTCTGTACAAGCCAGAGTATGCATTAAACGAGGAGGGGAAACGCGAAAGGTATAAAGTGAATGAAGATGGATTATTTGTGCTTAGGGATGGAAGATTAGTCGAAAATCCCAATAGAAAGTCGAGCGTTGATGTCCATGACGGGAATTCACAATATGCAGATCCCTCTAATGTGGAGATTCAGCACCTGATTCCAGACCAGGATGGGGAGTTTTATAGAAACTGGCGACCCGAAATAAAATCCTCGGACGATATTTGGAATGAAATAGTACGTGTAACTAAACTTCCGGGGGTTACTTCCGCGCCTAAATTACAACCTATTGAAACCCGTTTGGTAATGCTGCAGACAGGAATGCGGGCCCCTATGGGTATTAAGGTGATGGGGCAAGACCTTCGGAAAATTGAAGCCTTCGGGATAGCCTTGGAAGAAATTCTAAAACATGCTGAAGGGGTTAAGGTAGAAGCCGTTTTTGCAGATCGTATAGTGGGAAAACCCTATATGTTGGTAGATATTAAAAGAGACCGACTGGCCCGTTATGGGGTATCTATAGAAACTGTACAGGAAATTTTGCAGGTAGCAGTAGGTGGTATGCCTTTAACTCAGACCGTAGAAGGCAGGGAACGCTACTCGGTCAGAGTTAGATACCCCCGCGAGCTAAGGGCACACCCAGAGGATCTTAAGAATATTTATGTACCGGTGGAAAAAGGCAATCCGGTGCCCTTGGGAGAGCTGGTAGAAGTGCGGTACGAACAGGGTCCACAGATGATTAAAAGTGAGGATACCTTTTTGGTGGGCTACGTTTTATTTGATAAACTCGATGGGTTTGCTGAGGTGAATGTAGTAGAGAATGCACAGGCCTTGATTCAAGAAAAGATTGCCAGTGGAGCACTCATTGTTCCTAAAGGGATCAATTATGAGTTTACGGGTACGTACGAGAATCAGTTGCGTGCCGAAAAAACGCTATCGATCATAGTGCCTTTGGCCCTGACGATTATTTTCCTGATCCTTTATTTCCAATTCCGTTCGGTAGCTACCTCCCTAATGGTGTTTTCTGGGATTGCCGTAGCCTTTGCCGGTGGTTTCCTAATGATTTGGTTTTATGGCCAGGACTGGTTCTTAAACTTCAACTTCTTTGGAGAAAACTTACGGGATATGTTCCAAATGAATCCCGTGAACCTAAGTGTAGCGGTATGGGTTGGGTTTATTGCCCTCTTTGGTATTGCCACGGACGATGGGGTAGTGATGGCCACCTACCTCACCCAGACCTTTGATAGGAATAATCCAGAGACCATAGCAGAGGTACGTTCTTCAGTAGTGGAAGCGGGAAGTAAAAGAATTCGCCCGGCTTTAATGACCACGGCCACAACCTTACTGGCCCTGTTGCCCATTCTAACCTCTACGGGGAGGGGAAGTGATATTATGATCCCTATGGCCATCCCTAGTTTTGGTGGGATGCTAATTGCACTGATTACCCTTTTCGTTGTTCCAGTTTTGTTCAGTTGGAGAAGGGAAGCAAAATTGAAAAGACAACTAAGTACTCTTAATAATAAATAAGAAATAATGGAATTTATAATTAATACAAGACTTCGTTATCCCATAGCGAAGGTGCTAAGAGGAGGTATGCTCCTTGTGGTTCTGCTGTTTTTTAGCGGAGTTGTGCAAGGGCAAGAGTTGCATACGTTTATAGAGGAGGCCGTAAGGAATAATCCCACTATCCAGGCCTTTGAAAAAAGATATGCCATTTCCACGGAAAAAATATCCGAGGTAAACTCCCTGCCCAACACCCAGTTTTCCGGGGGATTCATGGTAGGTGAGAACCATATGCCTATGGCGATGCCAGACGGTGAGTTTACCGTAATGCAAATGTTTCCATGGTTCGGAACCCTAGGGGCGCGTGGTAATTATGCCATGGCCATGGCGGAGGCCGATTTTCTGGAGATTGAAATCGCAAAAAGAAAAATTGCGATGTCTCTGTCCCAATCCTATTACCGATTATATGAATTGGCAAAAAAACAACAGGTATTGGATGCCAATCAACAGCTCTTAAAGGTTTATGAGGAGTTGGCGCTAAGCTCGGTAGCGGTGGGGAAGGCATCTGCGGTTTCGGTATTGCGACTCCAGATGCGGCAGAATGATCTTAGCGAAAGAAAATTAGTGCTAGCGCAGGAGTATGAGGCAGAATTGGTCACCTTCAATAAAATTATGAATCGGGAGAAAATCTCGGGGATTACATGGACGGATAGTTTAACAATTCCAGAACAGGAGGTAGCAATAGATTTTGCCAGTCTTAGCCTACATCCAGAACTGACCAAATTTGAGGAATTGCAGAAGGTAGTGCAGCAGTCAGAAGCACTCAACAAAAAAGAAAGTGCGCCAGATGTTGGGGTAGGGGTCAACTATATGCTTTTTAACGAGGCGCCCAATATGATTATGCCTATGGTGTCTGTCTCCATCCCAATTTTTAATAAGAAGTATAAATCCGTCACTAGGCAGAATAAGCTAAAGCAGGAGGAGCTAAGCATTCAGAAACAAGCGTCCAAAAACACCTTAGTGGCCCAACTGCAAACGGCTATAAAGAAGAGGAACGCCGCGCGTATAAGTTTAAATACACATGAAAAAAATCTTTCACAAGCACGGAATGCCACCGAAATATTGTTCAAGAATTTTGAAACGGGCACTATAGATTTTAGAGAGGTACTAGAGGTGCAAGAGCTGCAGCTGAATATCGAGATCAACCAAATAGAAGCTATTGGAGAATATTTTAAACAGCAAAGTATTGTTGATTATTTCATCAAATAAATAAAGTACAAGAAATATATAATTTAATATTATGGCGCTCGGGCGGGCTTTTCGCTATATCTTTTTAAAGGAAAAAAGGATGCCGCTGCAATCCCTAGCGCAAAACATACAATCTGCGAGCTGCAGGGGAAAAATTAAATAAGATTATCATGAAAAAATATATTTATTATATCGCAATTTTAGCTCTGGGACTCGTCTTGGGCTATGTGTTTTTTGGAACTACCAATGAAGAAGGGGGGGACTCGCACGCCTCCCATAATATGGAAAGCACAGAAACAGAGGCTCAAATGTGGACCTGTTCTATGCACCCCCAGATTATGCAACCAGAACCAGGGGATTGTCCCATTTGTGGGATGGACCTGATACCTGCGGAAGCAGGTGCAGAAGGACTTGCAGCAGACGAAATACGAATGACAAAGAATGCCATGTCCTTAGCCAATATTCAAACCATGGTAGTGGGCAATGCCGCTGAGGCGGGAGGCAGCTCATTAACTCTTTCGGGGAAAATTATGCCTAATGAAGAGGCGAATGCGGTACAAGCCAGTTATTTTGAAGGGCGGATAGAAAAACTGAACGTTAGTTTTACAGGAGAAACCGTCCGGAAAGGGCAGTTGTTGGCAACCATTTATGCGCCAGCACTTGTTGCGGCACAGCAGGAACTGCTAACCGCAGCTACTATTAAAGATTCTCAGCCAGCACTCTACAAGGCGGTGAGGAATAAGTTGCAACTGTGGAAACTATCTGAAAATCAAATCAAGGAAATAGAAACATCGGGAAAAGTACGTGAAAACTTCCCTATTTATGCCACGGTTTCTGGTACAGTCTCCGAAAAATTGGCCGAGGAAGGAGACTACGTCAGCCAAGGTCAGCCCATTGTTAAGGTCAGTAATCTGGAAACGGTATGGGCCATTTTTGATGCCTATGAACATCAGCTAGCCCAGTTGAAGGAGGGACAGAAAATAGCGATTACCTCCAATGCCTACCCCCAAAATGAATTTGAAGCAGCCATTTCTTTTATAGATCCGCGACTTAATACCCAATCCAGAACCGTTGCCGTTAGAGCAACCTTAAAGAACAACGAGGGAATTCTTAAGCCTGGGATGTTTGTGGTAGGTACGGTAAAAGGAGTTACAATGGCCTCGAGTGAAACACAGCTAAGCATTCCCGCATCGGCAGTGCTTTGGACGGGGAACCGATCCTTGGTATATGTGAAAACAAATCCGGACGAGCCCATTTTTGAAATGCGAGAAGTAGATCTAGGCGCTAAGAGTGGGGATAAGTATACCATTTTAGGCGGACTTACCCCAGGGGAGGAAGTGGTGGTCCATGGGACTTTTACGGTAGATGCTGCGGCACAGTTACAGGGGAAAAAGAGTATGATGAATGCTGGTGGGGATTTAGAGATGGATGCTACAGAGCAGTTGGCGGCCTTGGAGCGAGTAGCGGTTCCCGCTAAATTTCAAGCTCAATTGAAAGCCGTTTTTGATGCGTATATGGTAATAGAAAATGCCCTGGTCCAAGACAATGCAGAAACCTCTATGAAGGCGGCCAAGGAATTGCTTAATAGCATCCAGAAGGTAGATATGAAACTGTTAAAGGAAGCGCCTGCCCATAGCCACTGGATGTTGTTGGATAAGGAACTTCAAGAAGCTGCACTTGCGCTATCCAAGACCTCCGATATTAAAATTCAAAGAGATCATTTTGAGCACCTTTCTACCTATTTAATCAATGCGGTAAAATCTTTTGGTATCAATCAAAAGGTATATGTGGATTACTGTCCCATGGTGAACAATGATGCTGGGGCGTATTGGCTAAGTACAGAAGAGGGGATCTTAAACCCGTATTATGGGGCAAGCATGCTGCGTTGCGGAGAAGTTTCGGAAGTCATAGATTAAAGATTTAACCAACGGGGAAATACCGCTGCTTATGGAAGGTGGGAAGGAATTGAGACCTTCGCACCTTCCTAAAACCATATATCCCTATAGTAACGCGAATAGCTTTTCTTTATCGGCCTTCTAAGATATTTATGATCAATTGTAAAAAATCCCGATTTTTTACAAGCGACTCCCCAGGAATCTTAAACACTGGAGAGTTCCACCAATCCCTATAGCGAAGCAGCTGATGCTTTGTAGTGCTAATAGCCTCCTGTTTATTGATGGTTTTGGCATTTTGGACCAATTCCTCTGTTAGCTCCACAATTTGTGCGCTAAAATCTTTTTCACTACTAGCTCTGCCTATTAAATAAAGCTCCAATAAACTACCGTAGGCCCAGACACTCTTTTTATCCTGAGCATGCTGGGTGGCAATCTCCGTAAATGCCGCCAATCTTGCCGCATACCAATAGTCTACCTTAGTGGCAATAGTACCTTCCAAAATATAAGCCAAGGAAAGGTATTGTACAATACTCCAATGATGTGATAAATTACGATCAGCGGCTTTCTTATACCATTTCTGGGCCGTTTGTAAATATTCTAGCTGTTTTGAGGTGGTGTCCACCTCAAAAATTTGAGATTCCCTAAACTCAACTTCTGCCAATCGCTTAAAGGCACTCGCCAATAGTCCGCTGTTTTCCAAGAAGGCCTGTTCCTTACTGCTGTCATTTTCAATTGCCTTTAGCTGTTCCCCCAGATCCCTAATGGATGCTTCTATCTGTACTTTAGCCCGTATAAAATCGTCTTTGGTGAGCTGGTGTTCCTTATTTGTCCTGAAAGTGCTGTTGGTTATACTGTTTAAAATTTTGAGCTGATATTCCATTTTCAACATCAATAGTTGAAATTCGTAATCGTTGGGTAGGTTGGTATAACTGACCAAGCTTATCCAATCATGCCGATACTCCTGTTCTGCGGAATATAATGTTGCTCTAATATCCCCTAAAATAGTACGAATATCCTCTGCCCGAAACAACCGCTTGTACAATTCCTTGGTAATTAAATTGGCCCCCTTCATGGATAATGGGAATTGAGATCCCAGAACTATGGGGACCCCGGCTTTAAAGGTAGCGTGTACCGGGTTGCGGTCCGGTTTGCTGCCATTGGTGAAATTGGCACCATCGCAAATCATATAATTCACCATAAAGGGCAAATTGTCCAAGGATTCAAATAGAAATTTAATTTCTAGAGCCGTAGTAGGCCTGTAGTCATTTTCTATTCCATCCTTGGAATGGAAGGCAATTCCATATTCGAAGTTGGAAGGTCGTTTGGGGTCAAATAATAAGGACCCATGCGCCAATAGATGGATATGGGTAAAGGGTTTATTTGTCTTATCCGCTTCCCGGACAAGTGCGGAGAACTCTTTAAAGGTAGGGTTGGCCAAGACCATGGGTTGGTGGTCCAACCCCCAATGGCGCAGGGCATAATTAAGGGATTGTTCGTGATTCTTAAAGGGAATGTCCGGAAAGGGAAGCCCCAAGTAATTTTTATGATCTGGCTTGGTATGTACAAATAATACCCGGGGAGTATGCGGAACGGAAATCTGGGGAGCGGTTTCCCGACGGAAATTACGGGTCAAAACCAACGGTTTGCCATTTCCAGAGGCAAAGATTGGTTTGTTCTTAGCGTCTAACAGCAATTCAAATGGAATTAAGGCCAATTCCGAAGGGTTTAGAAAAAGTTCCAGATGGGAAATACCTTCTAGCAGCCCATCCAGGTTATAAAATAAGGTGCGTAACTGATCACTGCATTTTTTTATGGCCTCCCATTTTTCTTCAGTAGTTCTTACAGTAGTCCCTTCGTACCTAAGGTGGTCCGCTAATTCCTCCAGTAGATCCAATTGTCCCATGGGGGTGTGTACCTGCTGTAAGGAGTTAAAATCCCCGTGGGAAAGTATATAGGGCTTGTTACCCATCAGGATTCCGGTCTGGAGATCGTCAAAACGGATGTATTCGATCTTAAGCGATTTCATGGTTTAAAAATCGTCCTGGATATCCGAATCAAAATTGTCTTCAATAGAAATGTCGTCTTGGGTAAGTTGGTCGTCCCCAAGCAATTTAACTTTGTTGAAAAGGTTGATCTTAAAGAGCCTCACCCCAACTACGCCAGATTCTCCTATTACATCATATGTACTAGCATTGGAGGACGAGGTTTCAAATCCGCCCTCAGCCTTACCGCCTTCTATCGCCCCCAGAATGTGGGCGCTTCCCTTTATGCTAAAGTCGGATCCTGCCTCCCTTGCACAGATTATAAGGCAGTTTTCGCCAGTGTAGACGGCAGAGACTACCTTGTACTTTTTCCTCCAGTTAGACTTTGCGGCCAAGGCCAAGGCAACCTCATCTATATTTTGTAATTGGGCCACCGTTACCTTTTCTGCCTTTATGACCAGGGAGTTTTCCTTTTCAAACTTAAATTTCAACGCTGCCTCTGCATCCCCCAAGGCCGCAAAGGAATCGGTGGTTTTTCCGTCTGCACCCAATCGGGTGACCCGGGTTCCTTGGGTAGTGAAATTTACTTTGGTGGCAGGTCCGGGAGCGATGTCTAAAGTAATCTCCGGGTATTTGTTTTTTAGGTTGCCCAATGAGCGGAATACTCCGCCTTCAAAATAACCAAAATCCCCCACCGCGAGGGTATTGGTCACCGGTAACCAGGCCGCATGTGCACCGAGTTCTTTTTTTATGGCCTTTTCATAACTACGTGCTAATCCGCTCATAATACAATAGGTTTTAGGGTTATACGCTTACAGGTGTTGAGGCAGGCCCAATACCATTTATCGGCTTTTAACAGCTTTAAGAAAAAAAGGGGAGAGGATTATATCTTCTTAAAGTTATGAAAAATCTTGGGGATATAGCAGAAATCGACTGCCTATTATTGCGGAATTGGAAATAAAACTTTAACTTGTTAAGGCGTCCTTTATAGCCCATGGCTTCCTAATCCTTAGGACAGAATGTTATAAGGACCCTTCCCCCAAGCATGTGTCTCCCCACGCTAGTACTGGAACATTTTTGACAATGTAATGAACTGCTCAACAGCCTTTTCTTTACCGTCAAACTAAATAAAAGACCGCTATGCCAACTACAAATCCTTCCCTTTGGGGAAATCTGTCCCAGCGCTATGAAAAATCCCAAACGCGGAAGATCCTCGCTTTGGACGGTGGGGGAATTCGGGGTATTATCACCTTGGAAATACTATTGAAATTAGAACAGGATCTAAGAAGAAAGCTCAATAGAAAGGACGACTTCCGATTGTGCGACTTCTTCGATTACTTTGGTGGCACCAGTACGGGAGCTATTATTGCTGCCGGACTCTCCATAGGGATGTCTTCCCAAGAGTTGTTAGATTTTTACACCGATAAGGGGAAAGACATGTTCGATAAATCCTGCTTGCTAAAAAAATGGAAGTCGCTTTATGAATCCGGACCTTTATTGGAAATGTTGCAGGATACCTTTGGGAAGGATACCAATATGGACATTGCCAATGGAAAATTCAAGGCATTACTAACCGTAGTGACGATGAACCGGAGTACGGATTCCCCATGGCCGATCAGCAATAATCCCCTGGCCAAGTACAATGATAAAAATAGACCCGACAATAATCAAAACGTAAAACTTTACCAGTTGGTAAGGGCAAGTACGGCCGCACCCGCCTATTTTCCACCGGAGACTTTGGAATGGGATGCCGCCGATCCCAGTAAAACCTTTGTGTTTGTGGATGGTGGGGTAACCCCCTATAACAATCCAGCATTTCTGCTATTTCGGATGGCAACACATCCTGGGTATAGGCTCAATTGGGAAAAAGGGGAAGATAAACTGTTGGTAGTCTCCGTGGGTACCGGAAGCGCCCCCTCTGGAGGGGAATATAGAAACCTGGGTAACACCTTATTGCAATTGCCCTCCAATCTTATGTATGCCATTCAGGTAGATCAGGATATCAATTGCCGTACGTTCGGTAGATGTGTTTTTGGGGATAAAATAGATCGGGAATTAGGGGATATGGTCAGCACTGACACCAAGGAGAGCAGGGACTTCCTGTATGTTCGCTACAATGCCGATCTAAGTGAGGAGGGACTCAAAGAAATGGGGTTGGGACATATAGATCCGGAAAAAGTAGGGAAAATGGATTCGGTAAAACATATCAGCGATCTGCGGCAGGTGGGAGCCCAGACAGCCATATCTCAAGTAAACCTAGATCATTTGGGGCCTTTTGTAAAATAGAATAAAAGTATGGAAGCGTTTATTGTTAGGCCTTTTGGAATAAAGGAGGGAATTAATTTTGATGAAGTCCAGGAGCGCTTAATTCTCCCAGCCTTGGAAAAGGCCAAGATTAAGGGGTATACAACGGGGGTTATTTTGGAGGCGGGAAACATTCGTCAGGATATGTTTCAATTGTTGCTTACCAGTGAGGTGGTTGTTGCCGATATTTCTATCCACAATGCCAATGTCTTTTATGAATTGGGAATTCGCCATGCCCTTAGGGAAAAGAAAACGATCCTGATACGATGCCGAAAAGACGAAGTGCCCTTCGACCTAAAGACAGATCGGTACATAGCCTATGAACAGGATAATTTGGAATCCAGTGTAGAAGTGCTCGCGGAGGCCCTTAAACAAACCCTAATTTCCAATAGGACCGATAGTCCGGTATTCCTTATGCTTCCCAAACTTACTGCCCAAAATCCAGAACATTTTTTGGCAGTTCCGCTAGACTACCGCAAGGAAGTATTTTTGGCAAAAGAAACGGGACATAGGGGAAAATTGTCCCTGTTGGCTGCCGAAGCTAAGTTCTTTTCATGGCAAATACCGGCCTTAAGAATGGTAGGAGACATTCAATATAGATCCAAGTATTATACCGAAGCCAAGGAGGTATGGGAACATATCCGAAAAAATAATCCGAATGACTTGGAAGCCAATGAATATTTGGCCACTATATACCATCGATTGGGAGATATAGAGGTGAAACAAAATTCGGATATCGCCCATCAATTACTGGCTAAATCGGAATTGGCCATCAATAGGCTGTTCGATCAATTTTCAATACTGAATAGGAATAAAAGAGCAGAGGCCTATGCCCTTAGAGCGCGTAACGAAAAAACGAAATGGGTGAGGCGTTGGATTATGCTGAAACCTGAGGAAATGGGAAAGAAAGCAATCCGATCGTCTTCCTTGCTTAAGGCTTATAAGAATTATTCCAAGGGCTATGATGAGGATTTAAATCACTTCTATTCCGGTGTAAATGCGCTAGGTCTCCTTAAAACATTAATAGCATTGGCACAACGTGAAGTCGCTATTTGGGAGTCTAAGTTTGATACGGCCCTGGATGCGAAAATTGCCCTGGATAGGTATGTGGAGGAATTTGATCAATTGGTCATAACGGTGAAAAGAGCGGCGTTCTCGGCAAAAAAAGCCCTGGAACGGGATAATCTAACCGATCCTTGGGTACTAATCACCTTGGCAGACCTCGCAGTATTGACCATTAATAACCCCGAACGGGTAAAACACCTATATTGCAGTGCTATCGAATCTGGATCTGATCTTAATTTTGATGCAGCTAAGAGACAACTCGTATTATTTCAAAAACTGAACATTATGTCCAAGAACGTTACGCCCGCCTTGGAAGTATTCGGAAACTCGGATGAATCGTCCAACAAGGTGAAAAAAGTGCTGCTTTTTACCGGGCATATGATAGATGGGGAAGATAGAAAAACTCCTCGCTTCCCTAAGGAATTGGAACCCGAGGTACGCCGTAGAATTAAGGAAGGCATAACAGAGATCGTTAACAAGAGCCCGTCGGAGCAGGAATGGATCGGTATTTCCGGAGGGGCTAGTGGCGGGGATATTCTATTTCTGGAAATCTGCAAGGAATTGGGAGTTCAAAGGAAAATGTATTTAGCACTCCCCCCGGAGAAATACATTGTAGAGTCCGTTCAATTTGCGGGGAGTAGTTGGGTAGACCGTTTTTATGCGCTGTATGAGGATGCGGATACGGAGGTAAGTATATTGGCCGAGTCCAAAGAACTTCCTGTGTGGTTATATGGTAAAAAAGGATACACCTTTTGGGAACGGAATAATTTATGGTTGTTAAACACCGCATTGTCCTATGGGGATCGTAATCTTACCTTATTGGCCCTATGGGACGGAAAAGGAGAAGATGGCCCAGGGGGAACCAAGCATATGTTAGAAGAGGTGAAGAAAAAAGGTGCCAAAACTAAGATTATACAACTATAGAAAACTTCCCCTTACAACGTTCTTAGAGTCCGGCCAACAGGGGACAATTGTACTGTCCGCATTGGGTGGTTACGGGGGGAGTGTTATTGTGCTGTACAATGGAAGAAATGAACCAATTGTTATTCTTTTTTTCCAGATATACAGTTTGAGGGGCATTACGCGAAGGTTGATGCACCAAGCATAAATGATCCGAGGTCCTATGCGTATGGGTAGACCAAGTTTCGGATACACTGGCCTCAGCTTTAAGCCCGTTGCCCTCCTGGTAGACTTCTATGTTCCCAATGGACTGATTTTCCAAGGTGTTCAGGTTGTAAATCCCCATCAAATAAAATTCGGATAAAATATCTTCATAATCCTGAAGGGCATCTTCGGAAAAAACCTGACCCAAAGGCGTAGGGTCCAAGGTGGCCATTGCCAGGGATTCCAGATTGGATCCCAATTGTATGGATTTTTTAATAGCAACAATTTCCTGACTGTAATCAGGTGCTTTCTTTTCTACCGTTTTAACGGGTTTAACAGCATTCTTATTCTCCTTCTCCGTAGGAATTGGATCGGTGGTAAGAAGTTGGGCTGGAATATTAGATTGATCACCGTTAATAGGCTTTTTGTCGGTCTGTGACTTCCACATAAAACCAATACCAAGGGTAATTAGAATCACAAAGGTAGTGACCACCACAGCCACTATGATTTTCTGTTTCCTTTTACGGGCTTCCTGTTCCTTTGGGGATCTACCTCTAATGCCAATGGACTCTATGGATCTTATCAATTCGTCCGAATCGTAATCCCAGCGTTGGTCCGTTAGTTCGTGCGACTGCCTCCTGACGAGCGATTTTAAATCGTCCGGTAATTCATCTTCCAAGGGCATCTTTGCCCCTCCTACCAATACGGGAATCACCCGGATATTCCGAGCTAAGGCGGTACTTACCTCCAAACGGACAAAATCTTGAGGGTCCTGGAGTCTAGGAACCCCATGGGCATCTTTCATACTTACCCAGTCCGGCCCAATGACTACCAATAACAAATCGCAAATACTGGTGGCGTGTTTAATACTCTCCACAAAATCAGTGCCCTTTTCTATGTCCTCAATATCCCTAAAGCATTGACTATGGCCAAAATGCTTCACCAGTTTATCGGCTATACGGCCACCAAATCCCGCACCTTCGCCACCCCTACGGTAACATATGAATATTCGAGGTCTGGATTTCTTTCCTAAAAGGGCCGATAGACTCATAGTACTTACTTAAATACTTGTTTCAATTACGCAATCAATAGTTCTGTAGACTTCCAAAGTGGTCGTAGGCGATAGCCGATAAATTGCCCCCTTCCAGTGTTGGATTACAGCTTATTAATCTTAAAGTCGGACTTCCGTGAAGACATCATAAGTTAGAAAGTTATTCCCAGTACAAAGTAAAAAAATGTATGAGTGGGTATAATTAATGTATAGTCGGTTTTCCAATGATAGAGCAAGAGAGGGAAAAGGATGAGAAATCTCATAGTGGGTATGGATTTTTACGTTTTGCCAGGCGATAACGGTCATTTTGTAATTTATTGCTAATCACACAGTATTTGTTGCTAAAAACACATAAATACCGTTATTTTAATAAGGAAAATTGTAAATTATAGGGTGTTAGTAATAAATAAAGGAACTATAGATAGTTGGTTAAGATAATTTCTCTGTAGTTATAGGAAAGCAATTTTATGCCATCCATATATATATCATACGCCTGGGGTTCCGAAAGCGAAGCAATTGCGGAAGCGATTGAAAAGGAATTTCAAAAAAGGGGCCTACGTATTATTCGAGACAAAAATGATCTGGGATATAAGGGGCGTATCAAAACTTTTATGGAGGACATTGGTCGGGGAAAATATATAATTCTAATTATAAGCAATAAGTACCTCCGGTCCGAAAACTGCATGTTCGAGTTGCTGCAGATATTTAGGAACCGTGATTTTTATGAGCGTATTTTTCCGGTGGTCTTGGAGGAGGTAAAAATAGCCAAAGCAGTAGATCGGTTGGACTTGTTGAAGTACTGGGAAAATGAAACCGAAAACCTGAATGCAAAAATCAGGGAATTGAAGGAGCTTTCCAATATTCAGGGAGTAACGGACGATCTTAATCTCTATACGGAGATAAGGGGGAATATAGCACGACTTACGCATATTCTTAAGGACATTAATACCCTTACCACCGATAGGCATATTCAATCGGACTTTGAACAACTCTATGAACTGGTAGAGGAAAAAGTGAAGTTGGATTTGTTACACAATAAGTCAAACGAGGGAGATGCGATAGCGGATCAATTGCCCGAGCTTCCCGTAGGCACTGGTGCGGAAGAACCGACCAAAGAGAGATCCAAGACCATTAAACGAATGGCGCTGTTGGTGGCGGTTCTTGTGATAGGGGTGGTAACCTTCCAGGTAATAAATACCTCGGAGCCAATAAATGGAATGGAAAATGCCCTGGATACGATACTTGTAAACGAACACAAGATCGATTCCCCTCAGCATTTAAAAAAAGATAGCTCTGAACCTGATAGTAAAAAAGATGAGGTAATCAATGAAAAGGAGAAAACAGCGGTAGCCGATAAAAGCTACACGGTAAAATTGATGGTCCCCTCCAACATGGTGCAGGCCAACGTTTTAGTAGATGGAGAAAAGGCAGAAATAATCAGTAGAGGCCTTGTATCCATAACCGTGAAGATAAAAAAGAAAACGATGAGCCATCATTTTGAAATATACGATGGTCTGGATAAATGCACTACCGATAAATTGATTACCAAGGACAATACACAGATACCCTTGTGCCTTTAAGGTGATTGTCTGTTAGTAGTACGCCATTTCCCCCCACCAGAAAATGTGTCGATTGTGCACGGGCTCCTTTGTCTTGGGCATCCAATACATTGTTGATATGGCAAGCTGGAACCAAAAATCGTAAAGAATGAAAAATATAGGCCTGGTGTTTTTTATGGGTTTATTCTTAATTGCTATTCCTAGTAAGGGGAAAGCCATGGTGCCCCCACCCAATAGTAACGATTCCATTGTTTACGTCTGGGATTTCAGCGTTTCGGAGCCGGCCTTAAAGCCTATCGCGACCATGCTGACCAACGATTTTGAAACCGAACTCATCAATTCGGGACTCTATACAGTATTGGAGCGAAGGCGTTACAATAGGGTACTGGCACATCAAAACTTACAAAGGGAAGTAAGGGACATTGCCAATATACCCAGTGCCTCCAAAGATAGCCTGGCGGCCAACAGGGCAGGGGTAGTCATTTTTGGAGAGGTAAAGGACGATATAGATAGCGGAGTCTACGAGGTTACGGTTACGTTCCAAAGTTTAAACGAAGTGATATTGAGAAAAGGGAGTGTTCTCATAGGGAGAGGGTTAATACGCGATAACCAAACCCGAAAAAAGTATATGAAGGAGTTGGTAGATCTGTTACACGCCAAAGAACTGTTAGCGGCAAAAAAAGAACAATACAATATTATTTCGGGGGTGTTGTCTACCTATATGGTTCGCGTAACGGATGTTAAAAACAGGTTTCAGGATATATCCCGTTTTGCCTTCAGCGACAAAAATTATTTTGAAGCTCTAGGGAAGACCATCTTTGCCTACAATGATGTTTTTGATCTCCTTACGGCCAATAGGGCCAAATATCATCTGGACTTTATAGCATACTGGGCAGAACCAAGGGGACGGGAACTGGAAGATATCTTTAGCAGTATCCTGGACGATATCCATATTACCTATATTCTGAAATTGGATAAGGTGCGAGTGGCTATTTGGGAATATGGTGAAAGTTCTGCCGGGAAAAATGAAAAACAAAAAATGAGGAACAGTATCCTAAAAAGTGTCAAAGAAACAACAGACGACCTTGGAAGGCAAATTGATATTATGCACGGAAAAATAAATCCGTTTCTATCCCACCTAAGGGTAGAAATCAGTGAATAATAGGTAAGTATTAATAATTTAAATCCAAAAGATATGAAAACTCTTAACTTGTTTAGAATTATGATTATAGCTATCATGGTATTTGCATGTGTAGGCTGTAGCTCAAGTGACGGTGGTGGAACTGTTTTTATTCCCGGATTTAATGCCACATGGCCCGTAGAAGGAACCAATGGGGAATACCGTATGGACCTGCAGCCAAATGCAGCTAATAGAAACGTACCATCGGGTGTATTTAACGGGGAGGAACAACATGATAACGATACTATCCGGGATGGTAACCCCTTAAGCGGAAGTTTTAATGGTCTGGATATTGAATTTACAGTGACGAGGAAGAATAATGAAAAGATCCAATTTAAAGGAAAAATGATACCAGTAAGTGAAACCGACCATAGCATTACCAGAATCAATTTAAACTCTCCGGAAGGACCCATTTCCTTGGTTCCTTAATAGGGTCGCGTTGGGTTCTACTTCGTTTGTAATCTGGTTCTTATAACGCTAAGTGCTACAAATTTATGTGGTAGTGCCTTATCGCACTAAGCTAGCGGCTAGAAGAAAAAAATAATTTTTCCCAATGCAGGATATCCATAAGGAATGAGGGAAGTAAATGAATCGGTTTACGGGATCATTTATACAGAATTTGCGACCATATATACAAAACAATACTTCCGTTCCTTAAATGTTGTTTATCTTAAGATACATACCCCAGCAAAATGAAACTATCAGACATCAACACCTGTCTAAACCCAAATGCCATCTGTGAAGATGAACTGATGGTAAGAATTGCTAAAATTGTAGAGGTCTGTGAACGCTCCAAGAATGCAATGGTAGGTATCTACCTTATGGACAAGGCCCTTTTCCTTTATTGTAATCCCCGTTGCATATCAATTTTTTCCGATGACTTCTACAAATTGTGGGACGATGGGTGGGGCTATTGGTTCTCAAAGATCGATTTGGACGAGGTGGGGTGTGTTAAGGAGCTTATAACCAGCTATTTGATTACTCCCAAACCCCAATCCCCACTGGTGCTCAAATATCATATTGCGTCCTTGGAGGGGAAACAAATCTGTGTGAAGCACGAAATTCATTTATACGACATAATTCATCGGAAGATCGCGGTTAACTATGTTTTTGATGTTTCTGTAAAGGAAGAGATCGAAAATTTTTTTCATGCTTCTTATAACCTGAACAACCCTTCCATATCCAATAAAAATAACCTCCAAATATCGGGAAGGGAACAAGAGGTGTTAGAACATATAGCCAATGGCTTCTCTTCCAAAGAAATTGCCGATAAGCTTTTTATAAGCAATCATACCGTAGTTTCACATAGGAAGAATTTAATCGAAAAATTTAAAGTGAAAAATACCGCGCACTTAATTAAAAAAGCGGCAGCATTTATCTGACCAATTAGGACCCCCATGGTCATTTTATGAAATTAAGAAAACAGATGGTAAAATCCCTAAAAATGGGGATTGATTTATAAGCTTAAAATTAGAATCTTTCTTAGTGAATCGAAAGATTCGGTCTATCCTCCTCCCAGATGATAGTGGCACACAGCATCAATTACTGTCGGTTATTTCATTGATCGATTCCTCAAAAGGAAGATTTATGGGATTTTCGTTTTGCCGTCAATGCTACTTTCTCCCTACCCGTCCCCCACGGATTTATTTAATTTTTTATGTACCTATTATGATACATTCAACCTTAAAGCTGTTAACCAGGTCTATTAATGACTATCTAAAGATCAAAAATAATCTTGATGAGGAAAAGGTGTTCCTAACACATGTATCCGGTGAGGCTGGCATTGCTATTCCGGATAAATCCCTTGGACTGTCCTTGGTGAATATTGAGGAGGAAAAAGTATTTAAGGAACAAAATGCCACATTTATCAATGCCGATGGAACGGTAGAATACAGAAATCCCGAATTAAAATTAAATCTCTATATCCTAATTTCCGCCAACTTTCAGAACCAAAGTCAAACCGACCCTACGGATGATTACTATGAGGGGCTTAAGCAGTTATCCTATGTAATCTCCTTCTTTCAGGCCAAAAACGTTTTTACCAAGGACAATACTCCTGTTATGGCCGCCGAAGATCCTAATATTAAAAAAATAATTCTGGAGCTGTACTCCTCCTCATTTGAGCAGATGTACAACTTCTGGAGTGTACTGGGTACCAAATACCTTCCCTCGGTATTGTACAAAGTGAGAATGATTACCATTCAGGAGGATGAATTGATCAGTGATGCCCTTCCCATTGAGGAAATTGACCTCCTGGCCAAAAACAAAATGCTGTGACCACAAAATACAACAGACTGTTTTCAGTATCCATGCAGCACAATTTCTATAAAAATGGTGTCCACAAATCTCTTGTGCTAAAACCGGACACAACTACTGCTGTGCTGACCCGAAATGGGAAAATGTTGTTCAGGACACTTGGCAATGATGCCATTGTTCTTTTTAAGGCAGACGCAGATAAGACCTCTCCCTTTATTGATCTGGGGAAGGATGTTGTTTTTAGATACTACCTAACCTTAGAAAACAGCGAGGAGTTTTTTAATATCACCAACCTGGATGGTGTAAAGAAATACGAAGTGGGCAACAAACTCTACTTTACCAACAATCCCGCCAATGCCAGCACCCACCCCGATACTCCGGAGCTACTTACCCATAGCTTGATCGGCAAGGCATTTTCCCCTCTATTTACTTACTCTTTTTCATTGACCACTACCCATACCAAAACTAAGTTTAAGCTGACCGATCAAAATGGGAATTTAATATCGGTGGGCAAGGATCAGGAGGGCAACGATTTACCTACCATATTGAACCTTAGTAGGGACGACAATAAGAAATTTCACCAGCAGGTAGATCTAAGGAATAAACCCAATGGCATTTATACCATTACCATTAGGAACGATGCAGATGCAACAACCCTAAGGGAAGAAACCGTGCTTGTAGACAATGAGGCCCTACAACAAGGTGTATTGGGGGTGGTAGACATCCGTTACGATTCGGCCACGGGCCACCTTTATGGGGCTACCGAGTATTATCGACTAAATTTTGAACGTAAAACGGCTATTTGGAAGTATTTTATTGTCAACAAAACCAAAACTCAATTGGATTATGATGATGTACTCAATACATCCAGTCTCACCATTGAGGATTCCCCTACCGGGGGCGGTGCCCCGTATACCCATGTAGATTTTAACCTGGACGGTACTGAACCGCGAACCGATATTAAAGTAAAGGGATTTCATACGGTCGTCTTTAAATCCAGTGCTGAAATCCCAAGCTTTGAGGATCCCAAGCTAAACGTGGAACTTGTTCTCAAACCTTCCGACAAAAAAGTAGTCGCCCACCTATCCAATCCACCCATTAACACCGTGGAGAAAGATAATGGAGGAGTGATCGAGAAAGAAATATTTGTATTCATTTAAAGAGAATCAAAATTATGGCAGATTACAAAACACCCGGCGTATACATTGAGGAAATTAGTACGCTTCCAGCATCGGTAGCACCTGTAGCTACGGCCGTCCCTGCATTTATTGGCTATACGGAAAAAGCAATTGTAGATAATGTTGCAATTGATCCAGCAACCACTAGAACTCCCGTAAGAATAACCTCTATGCTCGAATTTATAGCGCATTTTGGTGGGCCCTTTCAAGAATATTACAGCGCATCCATAACCGATCCGCCCAGCGGGGAAACGGAAGTGGGGCTTAGCGTTTCCAGTATTGGAGCCAATGAATCCCCCTACGTGTTGTACTATCAGGTACGCATGTTTTACGCTAACGGCGGTGGTAACTGTTATGTGGTTTCCGTGGGTACCTATACCCAGATAGACGAATCCGATCCTACCACCATGCCAACGGAAATAGATGCCATAGCCATAGATGATGCGGCTCTCCTGGCCGGACTCAATGTCTGTGAGGAAATAGATGAGATCACCCTCCTGACCATACCAGAAGCCATGGCCTTATCCGATACCGATAGAAAGCCGTTGTTCGATACTATGCTGGTACAGTGTAATAAACTACAGGACCGGTTTGCGATACTGGATGTGGAAGCGGATGTTTCCTCTACGGTGTTTAACGACGGGAACAATTTTAGAAATGATAATGTAGGCCCGGATTACCTAAAATACGCTGCGGCCTATTATCCATCCTTGCATACCTTAATCGAATTTTCCTTTGATGAAGACAAGGTCCAGATCGTGGATACTACCACTGCGCCCAATGCGGCCCTTTGGAATGGTAAAATGCTGAGCAACATAAATTCCGGCCTGGAATCCGACGGTACCACCGCCATTTCCAAGGCGGCTTCGGCCACCATAACCGTATTGGACAATACGAGTATAGACGGTGATGTTTTTACCGTGGACGGAACGGATTTTACGGAAGGGACAGAGTTCACAAAAGGGGGGGACGCCAGCGCCACCGCAGGTCTTTTGGCCGCACAAATAGATACACTTCCCAATGTAAGTGCCATAAATAACGGGGCAGTCGTAGTAATCCAAGCCACTGCGTCCGGTGCTGCGGGCAATGGTATTGCGATTAATTACACCGATAGCGGTACCGGAATTGCTGCTTCTATCTCAGGGCCCGAACTGGAAGGCGGGGTTGATCAGTACCTGGATACCAACTTGTACAATCGGATAAAGAAAGAACTTCAGAAACACAAGGTTACCCTGTATCCCTGTGGCGCCATAGCAGGTATTTATGCTGCAGTGGATAGGGATAGAGGAGTGTGGAAGGCACCGGCCAACGTAAGTGTGAATCTGGTAAAGGAACCTACCATCCAGGTTACCGCCGCGGAACAGGGAGATCTTAACGTGGATGCCACTACCGGAAAATCCATCAATGCAATCCGATTTTTTAATGGAAAGGGAAACATTGTTTGGGGGGCAAGGACCCTGGCCGGTAACGACAATGAATGGCGTTATGTTCCGGTAAGACGCTTTTACAACTTCATGGAAGAGTCCATTAAGAAAGCTACGGAATTTGTCATTTTTGAGCCCAATAGTAAACCTACATGGGTGAAGACCAAGGCCATGATAGAAAACTTCCTTACCCAACTTTGGCGGGATGGGGCCTTGGCAGGTGCCAAACCGGAACACGCTTTTTTCGTGAAAATTGGACTTGGGGAGACCATGACAGCCGTGGATATTCTGGAGGGAAGGATGAATATAGAAATAGGGGTGGCAGCAGTAAGACCTGCAGAATTCATCATCCTTAAATTCTCCCATAAACTACAAGAATCATAACATAATATATAAAAACATAACATTATGCCTACCTATAACACACCCGGAGTCTATATTGAAGAAATTTCGACCCTACCGGCCTCCATTGCGCCAGTTGCTACCGCTATTCCCGCGTTTATAGGGTATACGGAAGCTACCACCGACCAGGATGGTAACAGTCTTCTCTTTAGGCCAAAACGGATTACCTCCATGTTGGAGTATGTTGAAATTTTCGGAGGTCCTGTAGGACAGGATATTACTGTAAATATTAGGGATGTTTTTGATGCTTCTGATGTTCTTTTGGAACGGAAGTTCTCCTCGGTATTAACGGGGGCGGCCTCCAATTACATCCTCTACCACAGTATGAACCTTTATTTTGCCAATGGGGGCGGACCCTGTCATGTGGTCTCCGTAGGAAGCTATACCGATCCCATTATAGTGGGGGATGGATCGGTTTCCACAGTGGCAGGTGGTTTAACTGGTGGTATCACCGCTATCGAAAAAGTGGACGAACCTACGTTGTTGGTATTTCCAGAAGCAACCAAATTGGGAACCCCAGGGGAATACGGTTTGGTAGTGGTAGCAGCGCTTAGCCTGTGCAACAAAGTACAGGATAGGTTTACCATTGCCGATTTTAAAGGGGATATAACCGATACTACCCAGATAGAAACGTACAGAGGTGCTCTGGGCATGAATTATTTAAAATATGGAGCTACTTACGGCCCAGACCTAAAAACGACCCTAAACCATGGGTATGCAGAAGACACCGTAACCATTAGTCACCTACAGGAGGACGGTGGCACGGGGAGTGCCTTACCAGGCGGAGCAGAGGACTTTAGTGGATTAATGACCGGTCTTGAGGCTGCCAACCCCAGTATCTATAGGTCCGTAGTCGCCGAAATAGGGAAGTTGTATGTAGATCTTCCTCCTTCCTCGGCTATTGCCGGGGCCTATGCCCGGGTAGATGCGGAAAGGGGAGTGTGGAAAGCCCCTGCCAATGTGGGACTCATTTCGGTCCTGGCTCCAAAAGTGTTGGTGACCAATGAAATGCAGGATAATTTAAATGTAGACCCCTCCACCGGAAAATCCATCAATGTAATTAGAGCTTTCTCCGGGAAAGGAATATTGATCTGGGGTGCTAGGACCCTGGCCGGTAATGATAACGAATGGCGCTATGTACCAGTACGAAGGCTGTATATATTTATTGAAGAATCGGTAAAGAAAGCAACCGAATTTGTTGTTTTTGAACCCAATAACAAACTGACCTGGGTAAGGACGAAGGCGATGATAGATAACTTCCTTACTGGTCTCTGGCGCGAAGGGGCCTTGGCAGGGGCAAAACCGGAAGCGGCCTTCTTTGTAAAGGTAGGCCTGGGCGAAACCATGACTGCCCAGGATATTTTAGAGGGAAGGATGAATATCGAAATTGGACTTGCAGCTGTAAGGCCTGCGGAATTCATCATCCTGAAATTTTCCCATAAACTTCAAGAGTCTTAATAGAAAAAATAAAACAATAATCATTAAATCAACACATTATGGCTATCAACTATCCCGTTTCGGTATTTCATTTTCAAGTAGAATGGGGCGGAACACGCATTGGATTTACAGAGGTGTCCGGATTGTCGGTGGAACTTCAATCCATAGACTATAGAGAAGGTAATGCTGCCGAATACCATGTCACCAAAATGCCCGGTATTCCCCAATATTCCAACATCACCCTAAAGAGAGGAATTTTTAGGGCAGACAACGAATTTTTCCAATGGCTCAATACGGTTGCCTTAAACCAGATAGAACGGAGAGATATCACCATCAGCCTATTAAACGAAGAACACGAGCCCGTAACGGTATGGAAGGTAAAATCTGCCTGGCCATGCAAGGTGGAAGGGCCTTCCCTTAATTCCACGGGGAATGAGGTGGCTGTAGAAACCATCGAGCTTTGCCATGAGGGACTTAATATAGAATTCGTATAGACAGTATGGCAAATTACTATCCACCGGTCGGTTTTCATTTTAGGGTAGACATTGAAGGAATTACATCCGATGGGAATGATATTCGTTTCCAGGAGGTATCCGGATTAAATGTCAGCGTTGGCGAGTTTACCTATAACGAAGGAGGAGAAAATCGTTTTGTCCATAGATTGGCCGATAGGATCACTTATGAAAAACTCGTCCTAAAAAGGGGATTGTTGATTGGATCAAAGCTGATCGCATGGTTTAGGGACGCGGTAGAATCCTTCTCCTTTGATCCCAAAGACGTACTGGTTACCCTTCTTAATGCCGAACATGAGCCCTTGGAGTCCTGGAGCTTTGTAAAGGCCTATCCGGTTAAATGGACTATTTCCAACTTTGGGGCACAGCAGAACGAAATTGTTATTGAAACCATAGAACTGAACTTCCAATATTTTAGACGTTTGGAGGTCTCCTAAAAAAGAAAGCCTTATGCCTGTCGAGATAAGAGAATTGATAATACGCACCACGGTAGATAAGCAAAACAAAAAGCCGTCTACCCATGTTTCCGGGGAGGATTGTACCACACCGCCCTCCGCCCAGACCAATCAGGTTAGGGTAGATGAAGTATTGAAAATGATCAAGAACAAAAACGAACGATAATGGGATTGTTAGACGGGATTTTATTGAAGATGATGATCTTTTCTTACCATGCCGATAAAAATGGCATGCCGAAGGGACTTCCTATCCCGTACCCGGTGATGTACAATCCGGAGAAACTATCCAAAAATATCGCCATAAACTACCAAGGGCAGTGCGTGCCAGGAGATAATAGCCAAGAACAAAGCTATCATAGTAACCAAAGTGGGGAGGTCACGTTCCAATTTCTTTTTGATGCCACAGGGACTTCGGTAAATTCCATCAACGGGGAGGTGGCCAAGACCGTGGGAGGCGTGGATCTGGAAATAGCATTGTTTTTAAAGCTCACGGGAGACGTGGATCCGGAAGAACATCAGCCCAGAACCCTAACCTTGGTTTGGGGAACTTTTATTTTCAACTGTAAATTAAAGAGTGCCAAAGTAGACTATACCATGTTCAGCTCCATTGGCAGACCCTTAAGGGCTACTGTTACCGCCACCTTTGTAGGACATGAGTTTAGGGTAATCCAGGCAGCACTTGTTAAACTGTTCTCTTCGGACCTAACCAAAATCCATATCGTTAAAGCAGGGGAGACACTGCCTTTGATAGCAAGCAATATTTATGGCAATCCAAATTATTATATGGAAATAGCCAAAGCCAACAATTTGTCAAATTTTAGAAATATCAGGCCAGGGCAGGAAATAATTCTGCCCCCGGTCCAAAAATAAGTGAGTCCTATGCTATTAGCCGAATTAGATATTCCCACAGGTTCCGAATTACCCTCCTTTACCATTCTGGTAGATGGTACCGAATTGGACGGTAGTTTTGCCGTAAGCAGTTTGGCGGTAACCAAAGCGATCAATAAGATTCCTACGGCACAGATCCAATTGGTAGATGGTAACGTTGCCGAAGCCGATTTTTGGGCCAGCAATGAAAACACCCTGATTCCCGGAAAGGAAATTGAAATAAAAATGGGCTATAAGGGAGAAGAAGAAACCGTATTTAAAGGGGTTATTATTAAACACGGGATCAAAACCATGGGGGGCAATACCAACTCCCAACTTTCCATAGAAGCCAAGGACGTGGCCGTGAAACTTACCGTAGGACGTAAGAACAGGTATTTTTCGGATATGTCGGATAGTGACATTATGGAAGCTATTCTGAACGATTATGGCGATATAGCCCCCGAGATTGAAACCACCCCCACAACCCATGCGCAAATGGTCCAATATTATTGCACGGATTGGGATTTTCTGGTGACCCGAGCGGAAACCAACGGGCAATTGACCATGGTTGATGATGGGACCATTAAAACAGCAGCCCCTGATTACGGGCAGCAAGCGGTGGCCAATCTTTCCTATGGACATAATATCCTGGAATTCGATTTTGAAATGGATGCCAGAAACCAGTTTTCCGCTATTGAGACCAGGGCTTGGGATACGGCCAATCAAGAAGTTGTAACCAGTGGTAACCAACCTCAGAATATCACCGAACTAGGGAACCTGTCGTCCACGGAACTGTCCGCTACCATTGGTGTGGATCCCCTAAATTTTCAACATACCGGAGCTTTGAGTCCGGCGGAATTACAAGCGTGGACCAATGCGCGAATGTTGAGGAGCCAATTGTCGAAAATTGTTGGCAGGATTAAGATTTTGGGCAATAATGTAATTAAACCGGGTAACCTGATCAATCTGGAAGGCCTTGGGGATCGTTTTAACGGAACGGCGTACGTATCAGGGGTTAGTCATACTTTTTCATCCACTTGGAATACCCACTTGCAGATAGGGTTGGACCCAAAATTCCTGACCGAGAGTTATGATGACGTACAGGCCATCCCCTCTGCGGCACTTTTGCCTGCCATTAATGGGCTACATATAGGGAAAGTTACCGCCGTACACGACGATCCCATGGGAGAAAACAGGATCAAGGTAAAACTCCCCATGATCAGTACCGAGGAGGAAGGTACATGGGCACGGATTGCCACCTTGGACGCCGGGGACAATAGGGGCACTTTCTTTATGCCAGAACTGGACGATGAGGTTATCGTAGGCTTTTTGAACGATGATCCCCGAAATCCTATCGTGATCGGTATGGTACACAGTAGTGCGAGACCGGCGCCGTTCACGGCCACGGAAGAAAACGATGAGAAAGGATTTGTAAGTAGGAGTGAAATGAAACTGGTCTTTGACGATGGCAAAAACCACATCCTTCTGGAAACTCCCAATGGCAACAAGATTTTATTGTCCGAGGAAGAGGGGGCCATTCAGGTCGAGGACGAAAACGGCAATAAGGTTACCCTGGACAGTGGGGGTATTTTGTTGGACAGCGCTGGGGATGTAAATATCAAGGCCGGGGGTGATGTCAACATAGAAGGGGTCAACATTAACCTTAAGGCACAGGCTGCGTTCAAGGCAGAGGGGTCTTCCGGAGCAGAAGTCACCTCTAGTGGAACGGCCACCATAAAAGGTTCGTTGGTACAAATAAATTAAAGAAGAAATTAAATGGGAGCACCTGCGGCAAGAGTTACGGATATGCATGTATGCCCCATGGTAACGGGTACGGTACCCCATGTAGGCGGCCCTATTTTGCCGGCTGGGGAACCAACCGTACTCATAGGGGGACTGCCGGCAGCAAGGGTAGGCGATATGGCCACGTGTACCGGGCCGCCGGATACCATCGTTGCTGGTTCCGGTACGGTAATGATAGGAGGGATGCCTGCAGCTAGATTGGGAGATTCTACTTCCCATGGTGGGACCATAGTATTGGGAGAATTTACGGTATTAATAGGATAGCAAATGGGAAAAACAGGAAATGATCTTATAGATAACAAAGGCTTCCTAGGGAGGGGATGGAAATTTCCTGTCGAATTTACCTTGGGGAACAATGGTGCAACCTTGGTGCAACACGAGCAGGACGTTAGGGAAAGTCTTATCATTTTGTTGACCACGATCAAGGGGAGTAGATTATTGCGGCCCGACTACGGAACCACGGTAAGGAGTTTAATTTTTGAGCCGTTAGACACCAACACGGCGACCTATATCTCGGAGGAGATTAAAAAGGCCATTTTGATCCACGAACCAAGGGTCTTTGTAGATAAAATAGAAGCCGTTCAGGAATCATTAAATGGTACTATTCAGTTGACCCTTGACTATACCATAATTTCGAGCAATACCCGATCCAATCTGGTATTTCCGTTTTATTTAAATGAAGGAACAAATATTTTGGAATGAGCGAAAATTGCTTTCATAACAACCCCTTGAGAAGGGATGGCACAAGCCAACAACAGCGCACCTTACATACGCTGCTTCCATCCTATGTGGCCGTGGATGAACGGAGTATGAAAGACCTATTGTCCTTTGTTCAAAATTTTGCAGCGGAAATTAAATATTATAACAGTGAAAATTCGTCCTGGGATAGTGTAAACTCCAAACATTTTGATTGGACACCTTTCTTTGAGATTACGGAAGCGGATTGGGCTACGTTTTCATTGGAAGCGTATCTGGCCCAGCTTAGGATAGATCAGTTTGCCAGGCCGCACGAGGCATTGTTCTTTGGTTTTCTGTATATGTTTAAGGTGGTACAGGCAGACATCAATACCATCACACAGAAACATCTGGAATTTTATTACAAGGAGGTACTACAATTAAAGGAAAAACCAGCGGAGCCTGATAAGGTTTCCATCATCTTTGAACTGGCCAAACACGTGGATAGTCATTTGTTAAAGGCTGGGACTTCGCTAAAAGCCGGAAAGGACACAACGGGTACGGATGTTATTTACAAACTAAATGAGGACACCGTTATCAATAAGGCCGAGGTGGTAGCAATAAAGGCCCAATTCGCCAATATTTTTGATGAATGGGACGGAAAGGCCAAATATCCCAAAACGGACCATAGAATATATAGTTCCCCAATAGCCAATTCTGCCGATGGGCTAGGTGAGGAAATTGAAACCGAAGAAGGAGATTGGCGGGTATTTGGACGCCCTTCGTTTATTACGGATGTGGATAATCCCTCCGGATTAAAAGTGGCCGACCGCCCAGAGGGGCACCTTGGTTTTGCCATTGCCAGTCCCATTTTGTTTTTAGCGGAAGGTCAGCGTAGAATTACCCTGGAAATCGGAATTGACGCAAATGGGCCCGACTTGGACTATTCTAAATTGGGTCTGCAAAGCTTTAAGCTGCTGCTCAGCGGGGAGGAAGAATGGCTATTGGCAACGGTAGAAACCGTACGGGAATCCAGACCCAATTCCGGGAAATTGTTGATAGAATGCCGGCTAAAGGTAGATCAGGCTGCCGTTGTCGCTTATGATGACATTGTTTTCGGGGAGAATTTTGATACCCAATGGCCCCTTTTAAAGGTGCTTATAAATACAGCCGATCTAAGCTCCAATTCGCCCTATAAGGGATTGAAGGGGATTTTGGTAGAGACCTTAAAAATTACGGTGCAAATAGAGGAGGAAGGGGAGACCCCTGGTATTCAGAATATCATCGTCCAAAATGATCTTGGTAAACTGGATCCCACCAAATCCATGGCCATTTTTGGAAGTATTCCTCATTTGGGCAGTAAATTTTATATCGGTTCCAAAGAAGTATTTCAAAAGAAACTGGAACAGCTGGCCCTAAAATTCCAATGGGTAGATCTTCCCCAAAACTCACAGGGTTTCAGTAGCTACTATAAGCATTATCATGTGGAAGGTACTACCGATAACAGAAGTAATACCGCATTTAAGACCAAGATAGAAGTGCTTAATAAGAAGGAATGGGAAGTGATTGCCAACGATCAACAACTTTTTACCACAACAAACGGTTCGGATATTTCCACCAGCACCAAATTACCCGATTCGGAAACAAAGAGTAAGATTTCCAATATGAGCCCTGGCCTTTTATCTATAGACCGTAAGGTAAACAGTAAGGATTTTGAGGAGTATGATCCCAATCTTGCAAAGGGATTTATGAGACTTACCCTAAAAGGGATGGATTTTGGGCATAGGGATTTTCAAAATGCCTATACCTATCACGCCATACATATGGCAAATGGTACTAGTACAAGCAACAATACCCTGCTCTTAAAGTCGTTACCACCCAAAAAAAATGTCAAAGATACCCTGGAATCCAAAATTATCCAGAATACGGACGAATGGACCCTCCCAAATACTCCCTATGTCCCCACAATTGAATCCCTATCCCTTTACTACAAGTCATCGGTAACCATTAATCTAAACAGTACGGTCACCGCGACCGAGGAAACCGAAATTGCTGAAAACTTTTTTCATTTAATGCCTTTTGGCAATTATGAAGTAAATAGGGAGAATCCTTCAAACAGCCTGTTCCCGATGATCACCGAAGAAGGGAACCTCTATATAGGAATTGAAAAGCTACATCCTCCTCAAACGCTATCCCTGCTTATTCAGGTAGCGGAAGGCAGTGCCAACCCGGAAAAGGTAAAGCAAACGGTGCAATGGAGCTATCTTACCAAGGAAGGGTGGAAAGACTTTGATCAATATACCATCCTGTCCGACGGAACTAATGGCCTGCTCACTTCCGGAATTTTGAAGTTGGACATTCCCCGTGCCATTGTCACTGGGAATTCCAGATTGTCTCCCAAGCTATATTGGATAAAGGCCGGTGTGGAAAAAGATACCGATGCCGTATGTGATATAATCGCTGTTAGGGCTCAGGCCCTTAGTGCTTCTTTTTACGATAGAGGCAACGACCCAAGATTTTTGGAAAAAGCGTTGGAAGCCGGTACTATAGCCAATCTTAAGGATGCGGATGCTGCCATTAAAAAATTGGAACAACCCTATGCCTCGTCCGATGGGAAACCCCCGGAAAGGGAAAGAGCGTTTTATACCAGGGTAAGCGAACGACTGAGACATAAAAACAGGGCGATTACCATTTGGGACTACGAACACCTTATTTTGGAGAAATTTCCCTTGGTCTACAAGGTTAAATGTATTAATCATACTCGTTTCGACGGAACCATTACCAACTTTAGTGAAATAGCTCCAGGCCATATTTCCTTGGTAATCATCGCCAATGTGCAGAACAAAAATGCGATAGATCCCTTGCGCCCAAAGGCCAGCTTGGATCAGCTTAGTCAGATTGCCTCATTTATAGAGGCTCTGAAGCCGCCCTGTGCCAACCTTCATGTGAAAAACCCCATCTATGAGGAAATTAAGGTAGCTTTTAATGTGAGGCTCCATCAGGGGAAGGACGTAGGGTTCCACCTTGCCAAACTTCAACAGGAAATCAAAAACTTTTTATCCCCTTGGGCTTCGGACTGTTCCAAAGACATTGTCTTTGGGGGGAGAATTCATAAATCCGTCATCCTGAATTTTGTGGAAGAAAGGTCGTATGTAGATTATATCACCTGTTTTAAAATGTACCATATAATAAAAGAAGATCCCGAAAATAATCCCAATAAGGATGTAGATGAGGCTATTGCGTTAACATCGGTATCCATTATTGGTTCGGCAGATAGCCATACCATCCTGGAAATTCCATCGGATGGGGCGGATCAATGTTTATGTGATGATAATATTATTCTAAGTACCAATGAATTGACCCTTAGGGACAAGTGCTAAAAAAAAGATGCCACCATGAACGAATCCAAGACTATATCGAAGTTAGCACCGGCTTTAGAAAGCATGGATTACGAGTTGCTTCGAGAAATCGGAATTCGGCATATCCAGGAATTGGCGGGCAAGTTATGGACGGATTACAACACCCATGACCCCGGAATTACCATCCTGGAGGTACTCAGTTATGTGCTCACCGATGTCGGATATAGAATTAATTACGATATTAAGGACATCCTGGCCCAGAAATTGGGAAGTCCGGATGTTTACGATATAAAGAATTTCTATACGGCCGGTAGAATTCTGCCCGTTTGTCCTGTGACCTTTAATGATTTTAGGGAAATCATGATCGATGTGGAGGTGGTAGACAACAACGGATCCGATCCCCAATATTATGGGGTGAAAAATGCCTGGATCCATAAATCCCCGGATGCCGAACATGCCATTTATGTGAACAAAAAGAAGAGTGAACTTAGTCTGGCCCCCATCCCTAATGCGGCCATGCAGAAAAAGTTCTATGTGAAAACACTCTATGATGTTTTGCTGGAATTTGATAAAAACACGGATTATGGGGATCTAAACGAAAATACCATAGCAGGGGATTTTATACTCTATGAATTCCCTGCCCTTCCCATCTTGCAGGGAATGAAAGTTGCCGTCAGGATTTCTTTTCCTAGCTGGGACGACCCTGTGGATTGGACAGATTATAACGAGGTACGGAAGGCTGTGAGGAACGTGAGTTTAAAGTTCTTTCATATGGCCAATGGCTATGGTCTTACCTATGATCTGGCCCAAGATAAAAAAGTGGTCCTTTCCGTAGCCTCAAATTCCAAACCTATTCCGGCCGTGGATAACCTTATCACCCAACTGAACCATTTCCTATATGATCCTACCGCAGGTTTGATCGTAAAACACATGGAAAAGATGGCTTTGGTGCACAAGATCGTGGAGGAAGTCAAAATCAACCTACATCGAAACCGAAACCTTTGTGACGATTTTTTCCGGGTCAGTGCCCTAAAGGTAGAGGAAATCCTTCTCTGTGCAGATATCGAATTGGATAACCTGGCCGATGTGGAAGAAACCGAAGCCGCCATTTTTTACGCTATTTCAAATTTTCTTTCCCCCACCGTATATTTTTACACCCTTGAGGAAATGTTGAACAAATGTGCCATGGAAAACACCTATGGTATAACCGCGATATCACCCGGAGAAAATACGATTACCATCAATGCGGCACTTAAGGAAGACGTTGGCAAGGGCGATACGGTTTCCATTACCGGGGATGAGGTCCTTGCCGGGGAATTTACCGTAAATTGTATCAGGGAGAATCAATTGAATCCCGCCTTTACCGATATTCATATAGAAGAGGAAATAGCCTCTGACACCTTTTCGGAAGAAGCTGTACTATTTGTTGGTAAGCTTGATGAAAATCTATGTTTAACAGTCGATAAGATTTTCGAAGGCCCTAAACTAAGCCATGGATTTATTGATGCTAAGGAATTGGAGGCCGCGCAGCTGACCAAGGTAATCCACGTTTCGGATTTAATCCGTATTATCATGGATGTACAGGGTGTAAAGGCGGTACGGAATATACAGATCGCCAACAAACCACAGGACAATGATGACGGTATTGAGGAGAAAAGTGTAAAATGGTGTTTGGACCTGGCTTGGGAACACAATTACGTGCCCAGATTAAGTTTGGATAAATCCAAAATTACCTTCTACAAGGATCAACTGCCCTTTCTGGCCAATGATGAGGTGGTAGGCACCCTAATAAACAATTTGGAGGCGGCGGATAGGCCCCAAAAGATCCGGTACCCAAAAATGGATATCGATCCCCCCTTGGGAGCGTTTAAGGATATTGAAAACTACGTTTCCCTGCAGGAAGAATTTCCCGATATCTATGGGGTGGGAAGCTCGGGCATTCCCAATCTATCGTCCTTAAAGGGACTTAAGAAGAGCGAGCGATTGGGAAAGGTAAAGCAGCTAAAGGCATTTTTAACTTTTTTTGATCAGTTGATCGCCAATGAACTGGCACAACTAAATAGCGTAAAAGATCTTTTCTCAATGAATGGGGATAAAAATGCTTTTGGGGAGTACAAAATTGACCGTACCTATTTCTCAAAACCTCTTCATGAAGTTATCCCCAATGCATCAACTTTATATATGGATGCTGCCGGGCATTCGGAAACCCTGAAGGGAATGGTAGAAAGTGAGGAGCTGTACATTAAAAGGCGGAACAAGTTTTTGGATCATTTATTGGGAAGATTTGCGGAGACCTTTACGGATTATGCCATCTTGGTGCATAAAGTAAATAAAGAGACTGCCGGCTTGGACCTCATAGAGGACAAATTACAGTTTCTAGATCGCTACCCCGCCATCAGTGCCGAAAGGGGAAAAGGTTTTAATTACCTACAACCCTTTTACCAATGGCATATAGGCAACATCTCCGGAGTAGAGCAGAGGGCCTCCTTTTTATTGGGAATTCAGGAAAAGGAATTGGCAACCCTTAATTTCGGTCCCAATTTCTCCATAAATACTAGCTGGGGCTACTCCATTACCGATGATGCTGCGGTTCCGCTATTGGTACAAAAGGATAGTTTGGAAAATGAAACAGCGGTGAAGGAATTGATGGAAGGCCTTATTATGGTGGGGCTTTATCGGGAAAATTATACCATTTTGCCAGCCGAAGGCGGTAAGTTTTTCTTTCAACTGAATGGCGAGGATGGGGTGTTGGGAATTAGTGCCAAAAACGACTATAATTCGGACACGGCCGAAGGAGATGCAGATACTGCCATTACCCAGCTTATGGCAATTTTAAAAAAGGAGTATTTTGAAAATTACGAAGCCAATAGAAAAAATCTAGGCTGTCCCACTAACAACTACTTCACCTATTCCCTTACGGCAGACACGAGCCCTGTGGCTCCCAATTTACCCACTTATTCCCTGGATTATGTGCTGTATTCCAAGGCGTTTAATTTCTCAAATCCCTTCGAAATACTGCATGGGAAGATTACCGAGGAGGTAGTCTTGGAAGAAACGGAAACCTTGCCGCTCACCGAGGAACAGGTTTTAAAAAAGGGAGGTGAAAGGATTGCCAAATTGTTGTGGGAGGTGGTGCATAACGCTTTGGATAGGGAACGTTACGTGCTGGATGCGGCCCTATCCCCCTATCGTTTTCAACTATATAGTAAGAAGGGAATACTTTTAGGGGCCAGTTCTGAAAAGGATTTTAATTCCCTTTTGGCAGACCAAATTAAAAATAGCACTGATCCCAAGCTTCAAATTTTAGGTTCTACTTCCAACGATGGTCTATACACCATAATGGATACGAATGCCATAGGTCCAAATTTGGAGATTGAGTTGGCCGAAGCACTACCTTCACCCATATTTGACGGGGAAGCCATCTGGGAAGAAGCCTTTGGACTTCAGGAAGTGAATAGTGAGGAAAGGTATGTGAAGGCCGATGCAGATATTGGCGCCAATTTTATGGTGGGCGATCTTTTTGAGATTAGGGGTTCCCAAAAAAACGATGGCGTCTATACCATACGGGAAATATCCAATGAAGGTGGCAAAACAATTTTGGGGTTTTGGGAACCTATTTTTTCCGAGGTGCCGGACGGCGAAATAATAGATACCCATGTGTTTACCATGGTGGGAATAAGCGGGAACACGGTAACAGTGGTAGGTGGAGAGGATGAAAAGGCCATCGGGAAACTAATTGGCTTTATAAAGGAACGATTCTTTAATAAGGAGGGAATGCATTTGATAGAGCATACATTGCTCCGTCCCCGAATTAATGAGGAGTTGTTTCTTCCGTTGGAATCTAGGCAATTGGTTTCCCTGGGAAGTAGTACGGCCCAACTGATTTTTCCCAAAAGAAGCGATATTGTTAAGGTAGATTCCAGTAACAATACCCTGATGGTTTCCGATAATCTAAAGGCCGAAATTGTTGGGCAATCCATTTATATAGAAAATGGTCCTTACGATGGAATGGAACTCGGTATTGTCAAAATTACCACACAAGGAGGTAAATCCAAGTTAAAGGTCAAGGAAGATTTAAAGTTCGATTTGCCAAAACTTCCCTTCCAAAATGGTACGGTACGTTACTCGGTCCAGACAGCGATTACCAAGATAAAACCCATCACCAAAAGAATAACTGTTGGCGACGCCTCGGCAATGGCACTCATAGAAGGGGATAGGGTACGTATTGAAAACCCGGGGAATGACGAAAATGAGGGGCAATACACTGTCGGGATGGTAGAGGAGAATGGATCGGAATTGGACATTACCCTAGTTTCAAAACTGCAATGGGTAATAGACGATCTGCTGCCCATCCATTTGGATCAAGACTGCGAAGCCTGCCAAATTAAGGATGTATATTCCTGTATAGCCACCGTGATTCTTCCCTATTGGGCCGATAGGTTTATAGATCTGGACTTTAGAAAATTTGTAGAAAAGACCCTCCGGTTGGAAACCCCGGCACATATACTACTCAATGTCTGTTGGGTGAATTGTGAACAAATGGAGGCTTTGGAACACGCCTATAAATCTTGGCTCCTAGAGATCAATAGGCCCGTTGGGAGCAAGTCCGATCTTTCCGTAGCGTTAAACAATTTTATAAAGGCACTAAGTAAGAGCAGAAATATTTATCCCACCGGGACCTTACACAGTTGTGACGAGGAAGAATCGCTGGAAGGTGCCATCATTCTGAATAATTCCGTTTTAGGAACCTAAAAAAATAAGTCATGAGCACACTAATAAACAATTATCCCATTTTTGAAGATAACCAGGTACTTACCAGTGGGCAGCTCAATCAGCTACATAAATATCTGGATCAACAGACCAGGTTAACCCGCTCTTGCCTTATTGGGATGGGGATCGCCTGTGGTTTAGAATTGGAAGTAACTACCGGACAAAACACAAACGTGGTAATTCATGAAGGAATCGGCATTAGTTCGGAAGGCTTTTTAATTAAGTTATGCCCGGAGAGCGGGGCGTGTACCACGGTGCAATACCGAGCGTATAATTTGCCGGAAGGGGTGGTCTATACCCCTTTTCAGGATGCAATATTTCAACAGGATGTTGCGCTTTACGAACTGCTTACCGAGGAGGTGGAAGTGGATGAAGACGAGCAGCTTATTTCCCTGACTAAAAATTTTCTCAATGATAAGGTAGCTGTGTTGTTCCTGGAATGTTTGGACAATGATCTTAAATCCTGTCTGGGGAAGAGCTGTGATGAATTGGGAATTGACCGCATTTTTAACCTTAGAAAACTACTCATCAGTGTAGACGATCTAAACAAGGTCAATAGTAGGACCAACGGAGGTAGACAGGACGACCTGTTTCTAAAAAAAGATGATTTAAGGGACCTTGGTCTACCTAGGGTATTGTTTGATGATTTGGAAACCAAACATTATTTCCCTTTTGCCTTTGCCTATGTAGAAACAATGATTAAAGGGTTTACCCCCTTAAAGGCCCTATTAAATGCTACTTATACGGTTTACGAGCCAATCCTAAACAAGAGTTATGGAGAGAACCCTTTCTCTTCCTCAATCATCGAAAATACCTTTAAACAATTGGAAGCGTATTTGGCAGGTGGTCTCACTCAACCTAGCTGGTGGGGGGTACAATATGTCTATGATTTTTATAAAGATCTCATCCTGGCCTATGAGGAATTTAGGGAAACTGCCTACGCTTTAATGCTCCAGTGCTGCCCGGACATGAATAGGTTTCCAAGACACCTGATGTTGGGAAAAGTGATAAATCAGCAACCTGCCAAATGTGAAGTAGATGCGTACAGACATCGCTTTACCCAGCCACCTATTTTTAACCTACATGGACAACTTCTGGATAAGACCATATCCCTACATAAAAGAATAGTATTACTATTGGAAAAATTTTCCTTTGAACGCCTTCAGAATATGGGTAAGGTGGAAGTTAAGGTAACCCCAAGCTGTGAGAAAAAATCGAGCTTGTCCATGCGCAGCATTCCGTTTTACTACGATTCCAAAAGTACTAGCAATTTTGAGGCCTTGGAAAACCTGGAAGTTGAATGGAACTTTGAAAGGAAACAACGTCAATGTCAATTGTGGGAAAAGGAAAGCGATGCACTAAACCTGTCCTATGACAATAATTCAATGGCTCCGGAGGGAAAGACTCCCCTTACTACGCCCTTGCATTTTGATTTGGACCAATTAAATTTCCTTCGTTTGGAAGGAATCCATGGCAGGGGAATCCAGGAAACAATGGCTGGACTCAACAAAATAAAAACGGAGTATAACCTAAATTTCGATATTAAAACCATCTATTTTGGTGACGAATCCGTGGTCCATGAAAAATTATTGGGACTTCGGGACTGCCACTATAAGGATTTACAGCCACATTATGCCATTTGGCGTGGCAAGTTGCTCTATTTTTTAGGAAGTTTTTCGCGATTGATTTCAGGTTCACGCTTTCTTCAGCGTAAGAATAAGACCAAAAACGACAGTAATATAATGTCTGAGAAAGACACCTCCGAATTATATGAAGAACTTAACAAGGTACGTGGTGTTAATTTAGGTTTGGACAACAATAATTGGTACCGTGCAATGGATGAAGTTCACTATAAGACCAAGGAGGCCAATAGGGCCGAATGGATTAAAAGGGAGAAAGAGGCTCCAGGTGGGACTACTGCCGGGGTAAATAGTGTAACTGTAGATAGTCTTCATGCACAAATCGACGCGTGTTTAATAGCCATACGCAATCGTACTCCGGAAAGCTTTGAGGCCTTTAATATGACGGCGTGGTTGGAAGCCTATAAATGTCCGCTGGACCTATTTACCAACTTTCTAAAGTTGAAAGCGGGTGAAATTCCCAACAATGGTAATCTAACAAAAGTACACGTGGTCCTAAGATTGATAGCAGCAGTTCAGGAGTTGATGAGGAATCTTTTTATTTATCCTTATATCGATATTCGCGTACTTCACAATACCCTAGTCAATAGAATTTCTGCATATCATCAACAGCATAGTTTCGGGGAGTTTTTAAAACATCACCCAGGGTTGGAACACAAGGCCGGGGTAGCACAGGGACAAACCTTTGTGTTGTTATATCAAGACGGATTTTCGGATAGATTTCGGGCAGAAATGAAGGGGGTATTGGAAAAATGGACAAAGGAAATCAAAACTGATAAACTGGATATAGATGCCTTTTTTAAATTAAACGAAGAAGGTGCCGGGAGAGTTCTTGCCGATTTCACGCTGCCTTATCAATGTTGCGATCCCTGTACATCGGTGGGGGTAGTGACAGCTCATTTAGATCCGTTGGCGGTTCCTATCAATGAAATAGTCCCAACAAGGATAAACAATAACAAGGAGGCTCCTATTCAATACGAAGTAGTGGAAGAACACATGCTCCATTCTATGTGCGAACCGGAACGATATCGAATTAAGTTGAGCGGCAACAATGGGAAGTATGGGGAGGCCAAATTGAATGTGAGGCCCCATCCTTTTGATCCGCATAAGGAAATACAAACCTTTATTTACAGTGTAGATGAAAAAAAAGTTTTGGCGGCTTCCGGAAATAATACCAGTGCCTATCTCATAGAAGATTTTCCCTATACCATAGAAAAGGTGGGGAATACGGAGTTAAGGGATTTGGACTCCTCCAACATCACTATTATTATTCCCATCATTCCCAAAGGGGATATCACCATTGGTATAAAAGGCTTTGTATTCTATAAGGATGAAAAAGGCAGGCAAATCTCTATAGAGAACGCCGATGTATGGACCTCCATGGGAGGTAAGGATATTGGAGCCAAAACCGATAGCAAGGGGATGTATAGGCTCACCGATGAGGCCATGGTAAACGGGACTTATGAACTTCTAGTGGCGGCCAACGGATTTCACAGGGTGAAAATTTCCAAGGTGGTGGTAAAAAATGAGATGACCACCCAGGATGTAGAATTGATTCCAGGTACCAAATTAAAAGGGGGGCTTAAGGAGTTAATCAATAATATAGGGTTTGTAGAAGATTCAAGAGAGGCCATTCTCCTAGCCGATGAATATAAGAGAAGTGGAAAATTATATCGCGAAATAATGGAGAAGGCTATTGCCAAGGAAAGGGAAAATATAAAGACCCTAGTAGCCGTAGAAAAGGTGATTACTACATTTAATGAGGAAGCGGAAATAAGCACCGAGGAACTTAACAAGACCTATCTGAAGAATCGGGATCTTCTTCTTAAGGAAATGAACACTACAACGGATAAAACGACAAAAACCAACAGGGCCAATTCCCTAAAAGTCCTTACCAATAGTTATATGGATCGCTTAATTATCAACGAGGGGAAAAATATCAGTGCCGAGAGTGAAAAAACCCTGAGCAACACGGCCAAGGCATTAAAAAAGGCCGGGGTTAATATGGAGGGTGAAATGAAAGAGTGGTCTAAGAGCAAGTCGGGGGTACTAGGGAAGGAAATAGTAGCGAACATTACGAAAAACTTTAAAGTATAAAAATTGTCCTATGTAGATAAACATAGTATCAAACAACAAGTCTTGGACATCAACATCGCAAATGTGGATGACCAAGAGGAGGTTGCTATGGCAATTTCCAAGGTGTATAAGGAAAGCATAGAGGCTATTCTTTCCGATATCTGTGAAAATCTGATACTCGATAATGAGGTAGTTCGGATAGATACCATGACCATAGATATTGGGCATTTGGCATTTAATCGGCTGGAATCGGAATTTCCGAAAGCGGTGAAAAAAGCATTGAAGGAAAAACTCTTTCATCAGATTAGGGATAAAAAAGTTTCTCCCGTACCCTCCAAAATGGCCGTTCGGCAAAAGGTGAAAAACACCTTGCTCTATTATTTGAATACGGGCCAACTCCCTTGGTACTACGAAGGGGACCTGCCAAAACTGCAATCGGATTTCTCTTCCAAAGAGTTGGTCGCCATGCCCCAATTGCTCAGGATTTTAGGGCATGTAGAGGCCCGAAAACGAGCGGTCCGGTTTTTTTCGGAAAAGCAAATGTCGGACTTCCTTTTTAAATATTATCCCATGTCTAAAAAAGCAGTTTTGGACGAGCTTCCGCTGTTTAAAGGTTGTTTAAGCAAGTTGGGGAGGCCAATGCCCTTAGCGAATACTTTAATAGCCAAAACAGCAAAGGGCTTATTAGACGACCTAAAAACGGATGGGGTAGTCCGGATGTGGGTTATGGAACAACTTCTTGAGCAGCTTGTGTACCAATCAGATGCGTCTAGGGTGCGGCTAATCCAGCTACTGCCAACAACCTATCGAAAATCGGTTGTAGCGCTGCTTAAATCGGTAGATTGGAAGCGGGGAGACCTGTTTTCCAGGGAGGAGCGGCAATTAATGGAAAGCTTGGTCGCCCCGCACCAATCAAGATCCCAAACAGCTACTAGGGGAAGACAGGTGAGAAAAAGGATGGTGACTCCCAGGGAATTGCCGATGGAAAATGGAATAGTCATCAATAACGCAGGTCTAATATTGGTTTGGCCTTATTTGGAAGCTTTCTTTACCGGATTAGGTCTTATGAAAGAGCAATTATTCCAGGATGAAAAGGCGTTTACCAAAGCCATCCATCTATTGCATTTCATGGTCTTTGGATCGGAAGGAGGAGACGAAACCCACTGGTTGTTGAATAAAATACTATGTGGGGTAGGGCCTACAGATTTTATTTCGGACCGCTTTGGTTTGACCAAAGGGGAAAAACAAGAATGTGAGCATCTATTGCGGGCCCTTATTGCTAATTGGCCGGCCTTAAAAAATACAGGTCCGGATAGTTTAAGACAGACTTTCCTACAACGGGATGGCCTTTTGACGCCCAAGGAGAATGGCTGGTTGATAAAAGTCGAGAGAAAGGGCTTTGATGTATTGTTAGACCGATTGACGTGGCCAATTTCGGTAGTAAAATTGCCATGGAACCAATATATAATAAACGTGGAATGGTAACCGACAAGATTAGAATAAACGCAGCGGATATTGGCATGGAGCTACAATGGTTAAAGCAGATCCTTAAAACAAGGTCGGACTTAAATGCCAATGAAGCAACCGAGTACAGGGATGTTATGGAGATTGCACCCCCTAATATTTCCGAGGGGACCTCGGGCTACGCCCAATTGGTTCAGGAGAATGGATTTGGATTTGTGGAAAGATTTATCCTAATCCTCGCTGCCGTCCCTTATATAAAACCGGAATTATTGGATGTGTTTATTCAAAAAAACAAGACTACCAATCAATTGTACACCGAGTTTGGCGGGAAGGTAAGCGATTCCCATTCGGGATTCCTGCCTACTGGGGAAACGGTAATGTTTATTTTGGCCGCCAATGATCTGGAAAGGCGCTTTGCCTTGCTAAAACCCTTTGAAGGCGATCATGTGTTTGCAAAGAAACAGCTGATATGGTTATCCGAAGTTTCGGGCAATACCAGTTTCCTTAACGGGCAGATATGCCTTTCCCAGGAAGTGCTGGATAGGATAACTACCGGGGAAGTGAAAAAACCAACCTTTAGTAGTGACTTCCCTGCTAGACGCCTGGAAACCAGGATGGAATGGAAAGACCTTATCTTGGAACAAAGCACCCAGAACCAACTCAAGGAAATAGAGGTATGGTTAAAACACCATCGGCAATTGATGGTAGATTGGAAAATGGCGAACATACTAAAGCCAGGGTATAAGACCTTGTTTCATGGCCCTCCGGGAACTGGGAAATCCTTAACGGCCAGTCTTCTTGGAAAAAAACTAGGACTGGATGTCTATCGGATAGACCTCTCCCAAACGGTCTCGAAATACATTGGAGAGACCGAAAAGAATTTGGCCAAGGTCTTTGACAAAGCGGAGAGCAAAGACTGGATTCTGTTCTTTGATGAGGCCGATGCCCTCTTTGGAAGCCGAACAGCCACTAAAGATGCCCATGACCGGTATGCCAACCAGCAGGTATCTTATTTATTGCAGCGTATTGAGGAATACAACGGACTGGTGATCTTGGCATCCAATCTTAAAAGCAATATTGATGATGCGTTTTTAAGGCGTTTCCAGACCGTGATCAGATTTCCAATCCCCTCGGCCAAGGAACGCTATAATTTATGGCAAATGGCATTTTCCGATACCTGTCAATTGGAGAAAAGCATAAATCTTTATCAAATCGCGAACGATTATGAACTGGCGGGGGGCTCCATTGTTAATGCCGTACAGTACGCCTCTTTAATGGCATTGGATAGGAAGGGAACGGAAATATTTATGGCAGATATCGTTCAAGGGGTGAAACGGGAATACCATAAGAATGGGAGGACTATTTAGTAATAATTAAAAGAAGGTAGTTATGGGATACGGGACATATTTAACAAAGCATAGGCCCGGGATAGTACAGCGAAAATTGACTGTCGGTCAGCCTGGGGACAAGTACGAACAAGAGGCAGATGCAATGGCGGATAAGGTAATGCGAATGCCGCAATCTGATGCCCCTATTCAGCGAAAATGTGAAGAATGCGAGGAAGAACAAGTGCAAATGAACCCTTTGGCGAGCTCAATTACGCCAGTCATTCAAATGGTCCCAACGGAGGAAGAGCAGCCAAAGGTACAGGCGAAATCGGAGAGGGATATTTTGAATACCACCGCCGCCTTGTCTACTAAATTGAACCAAACAAAAGGTGGAGGTTCCGCACTTCCGGAGGCTACAAATCAGCAGATGAGCAATTCATTTGGTTCTGATTTTAGCGAAGTTCGCATACATACGGATTCAAACGCCATTCAGATGAATCGATCTTTAGGAGCTAGGGCTTTTACGCATGGAAATGATATTTACTTTAATGAAGGCCATTATAATACCACATCTACATCGGGAAAGCATTTGTTGGCGCATGAATTAACGCATACTATTCAGCAATCCAAGACACCCACCATACAACGATGGTTCAAAGGAACCGAAAGGGCCCCGGTCCCCAGTGGAACTACAAATCATGTGGGATCTATTGGCAGCGCACAGTGGCTACAAGGTCATAGAAATGCGGGTAATCCACTTTCCGAGGGCATTAGTTTTGTTTTCGTGGGCAGTTCTCTCTCTTCCGAAACTACCACCGACATAGCAACCAGATGTAACCTACAAGCTAGCTTTGAGGATAGAATTATTTGTCTGCACAATGAGGTGCATAGCGCAGTCTTGGCTCTAGAAGGTAGGGATGGGGATCTTACGGACGGGGATTATGTATGTAGAAATTATGCCTCATCAGTTCATGATGTGTCTCAGCAAATGGGCTTATCCCCAGACTGGGAGACCAGCACCACACATGCTTGGGTAGAGTTTACCGGGAACGGTAGGCAGTATGTAGTGGACGCCTATAACGAAATTCTATTTTCCTACCCAAGATAGATCTTAACCCTATTAATAAATAGATGGGAGCAAGTAATAACCGTAAGATTGAAAAATTTTAATGCATTGATAAACAGACTGGTGCCTAGAGTGTCGAAAATCTGGAAATTTGGGTGAAAAGTGTAACGCCAAATGGAATACGAGCTGCTATTTCTTAACCCAAACCTCAATGATCTTTTTAAAGACGGGGTAATAATGGGAGATGGGATAATGGGGAAACCTAGGTCAATGGCCACAGCAAGTAGATTTCTAAAAAAAAAATAAGGAATAGGACATGTTCAATCGCAAAACACCGATGTCCCATAATCTATTTTCACTGTATACCAATAAAAAATAAATGAAGTGCAAGTTTCACAACATAAACATACCACTCAATCCAGATCTCAAACACATCCAAAAGTGTTTGTAGCCCCTACGCCAGTTGTTCAAAAAAAGTTAGCGATCGGGGAAGCTGAGGATAGGTATGAACAGGAAGCCGAAACCGTTGCCGATGGGGTGATGAGGATGCCTGCATCCCAAATTGCACCCCTACAGCGAAGATGCGAAACCTGTGGGGAAGAGGAAGAATTACGGATGAAACCGATAAGTCCAACTATCGCCCCGATTTTCCAGAAACAGGAAGAGGAGAAATTGAGGATGAAACCACTAGCAACAATCAATACTCCCATTATTCAAAAACAAATGAAGGCAGAAAGTACTTTGCATATGGAGTGTACGTCTGCAGATACTATAATTCAAAAAGAAGATGGGCCTACCGGTACAGAGTCTCTAACCCCCAATACAGAAGTATCAGTTTCCGCTGCCGATACGTTGCCGAACCTCAGCCTACAGCTTCCTTCGCCGTTGATCCTCCGTGCAAATGGTGTTATGTACACTTCCCCAACCTTCCTTGTTCAGGGACCTAATGGGAGCATTGTAGATTTGGCGCCCTACACGGGTAATGGGTTGGTGGACTTTCCGTTGGCTGCTTTAGAGTCCTTGGGTATTCCTATTCTAAGTTACTTTCAGTTCCATCTGGGACGTGCAAGGCAATATTTGGGACAACATTTTGATAGTGCATACGGACTTAGCGGAGGTACCTCTTTTATCCGAAATGCATTGCACTACGGTTATATTACTGCCGATGATGTCACCCTATTCGGGGCTCCCAGTAGTTTTCACTTTGAGCACTATCAAGGCATTCCAAACCTGAACATTGTTGCCAATCCTATGGACATCGGTACAATGATCAATGTGAGTTACTTTAATTATCCGCTGGAAGAAGGTCAAAATAACCCAGCGGTATTGTTTACGATTACGGCTCCCTTTAACCAAAACCCTTTCGAGGCGTTTGTGAATCTGGGTGGTGCCATCGGTCATGCCTTAAGTGGTGACCTCTATAACCTGCCAAATGTCACCCATAGTTATCCCCGATTTCAAGGGGAACCCAATCGTGAAATAGGAACACCGACCACTACCACCCAAATAAGCCCCAAGGCTAATTCACAGTTAAACCCATCTATGGGTTTTGAATCAAAGTTTAACGCTAAAAAAGGAGGTGGACGATTCTTGCCTAACCCAACCCGCGAGTGGATGGAACATCGTATTGGTGCTGATTTCTCTAAAGTAAAAGTACATACGGACCAAAATGCTTTCCAAATGAGCCGTCAACTGAATGCCAGGGCCTTTACCAGTGGTTCCGATATTTATTTTAACCAAGGGCAGTATAATCCACAAAGTTCAGCGGGGAAACATTTGTTGGCGCATGAGTTGACCCATGTGGTGCAGCAGCAAAATCCGATACCAAAGGAACAACCCCCTTCCATTCAAAAAACGGAGGCTAGTCTACGGGCCGCGTTTGAAGATGAGCTGGACGATGTTTTTGTAAATATGGCAAATGTGTGGCCGGCCATTAGAAGTGAAAACAGTCAGACTGTCCGTGATGCGATTAAGAACGATCAAATTATGGAACGGAAGATCCGAAGAGAGGCGTCAGAAATGAAAATGTTAAAAACCTACCTGTTATTAACCTACCAGTTAGAAAGCAACTATCCGGTCCATTTTAGGGAAATCTTGGACGCCACCGATCGTTGGGGAACCCATGAGGCCAGAATAAACTCGGTATTAAGGGGTGTCACCCAGACTGAAAGGGAGGAGCTACAGGCAATGCCCGGGCTCATTGAGGTCCTGGAGGATGAATTGTCCGGGGACGAACTGGATACCTCCACCAGCTTACTTTATACCAATATTGACCCTGGGGATACAGGTAGTGATTCGGCCTCCGTCCAAGGCTATGCTATTTTGGAAAGTGGGGAACGAAAAGATTTAAATGTATCTGCCCGCTCAGGATTTAGGGGAAGGGATTTTGATAGGGTCGTAGTTATGGTAAGAGAGGCCGCCAGTCATGAAGGAGGTGCCCATGGAGTTAATATCCTGGAAGATATTGCCCTATGGGCCCTAATTGCGGAGGAATATGATCCGGAGGAAGTTTGGTATTTACGGATGGTTGCCAGGCACCAAGGGATAGAGAATTTCGTTACCATATCCGGGCAAGCTAATCCGTATTTAAAAAATATATGGAAGTATATAAAGGGTTGGGGAACCAAAGAGGAAGAACTCATAGCAGAATTGACCCTTATAAATGGTAATGCCCAAGCCAGAAATATTATTGTTGGGGATCCGTGGTTTGTTCATATGCTGGAGGAAGAATTGTCCGGTGAGGATCTGGATCTAGCAAGGACAGCCATTGGGATTCATGAGTTTACCCCCGCTACAAAACAAAAGGAACTGCTGAAGGCCATCAGGAAGGAAAACATGGTTGCCATCCGATCAATTCTTACCGATAATACCCTTAGTGCTACCCAGCTACGACGATTGGGGAGCGACCCAAAAATACTATCGGAAATGGGAGATGAACTAAGTGGTGTGGACCTTACCGAAACAGCTTTATTGTTAAAATATGGTAGTGCAGCCATGCCGGCCAACGTGGCCAGTCTCATCCAAAAATTTCGGGCTACGGAGATAAATGTCAGTGATATAGATGGTTTCCTTAGAGGGCTGAGTGCGGCTGATCAGAGGACAATCATTAATGAGCCCGGTGTTTATTTGTTGTTAATCAATTCTGGACTGTCTGGCAGTGATCGAAATTTGCTCCTTGCTGCGATTCGTTCCCACGATCCCTTATGGCAGACGGCTGGGGCCGAAGGTACGCATCGTACACGAAGTGCTTCAAGAATTCCGGTGACACTACCTGTACATTTTACCTCCAATGAGATTCGAATACCCTTAAGGTTCAATATTGATGATTCGGAACTTCCTTCCGATTATGAGTTTAACAATGCAACCCTGGAAGATTGGGTCCGAATTATAGATGAGAACTGGAACAACAGATTTGTACTTAAGAGTGGTAGCAAAAGGTTACGACTGGTATTTGCCAATTACATGGCCATTGGTCTATCGAGCCCTGACAAAACCATTGTTTTGGAAGATGATATAGGAAGGTCTGCGGTTTGGCGAAGGAGCGGAAGGATGAAAGTTTACTTGAGGGGTACCAACGGTGATGGCTTTGACGACTCTACCATGGCGCACGAATTTGGACATATCGTTGGCAATCCCGATGAATATAATTTAACTCCCGCAGACTATAGCAGGTTAACGGGCGAACCGGCCAGTGGTAGTAGAGGTGGTACCGATGTAGCAGGCATGATGGGAGACCACAGGGCCAGTACGGAACTCGATGATAGGCACGTAGAAGTGGTCAGGAGGATTGTAAACCTCGTAAGGGATACTACCGTTTACCCAACTCCTTTTACCATCGTATAACCTCTTGGAATCAATGGAGGTCACTGGAGGTTCTACCCTCGTCGTTTAGCGGAATAATTTAGACGTTTTAGCCTCATTTCGGCCTCTTTTTGCAAGATATTTCTTAAATTTAAGTCACATTAACCCAAGGATAAATAGTAAACTACCAATACTACCCCACCCAAGCTTTTGAGGTAGCCTTTACATACTGATATTTCCCCCGATTATGCATGCAACAATGTTAAAGAAATTGGACATGCCCTGGAAGTCGACTTCCAATATTATAGGGAACCAAAAAATTAAAGGAATACTGTATGGCGCTGACACCTGGTTTTGAATATGATATTTTTATAAGCTATGCCCATGTAGACAATGCAACATTCTCCGGGCAGGAAGAGGGCTGGATAAAATTGTTTTATGCCCATTTAAAACAGATGTTGGACAGGCGCTATGGCCGTATGGGTACGGTTAAGATTTGGTGGGACGACAAGAAACTGGACGGCACCAAACTTTTTGACGAGTCCATTAAAAACGGCATAACACAGTCGGCCATTTTTCTTGTGCTAAATTCTCCAGGTTATAAGCAATCCGATTATTGCCAACAAGAGCTGGAACTATTTCAGGAAAAGGTTCAAAACGATCCTTATGGGCTTCAGGTGGCAGACCGATCCCGAATCGTTCACGTATTGCTCAATAATATCCCCTACGAAGAGTGGCCAACCCCCTTGAGGGGAACTACCGGATTTAGCTTCCATGACGCTCGGGAGAAGGAAGATTTCGGAGACCTGTTGGAGACGGATTCCAAAAATTATATATCCCGAATGCAGGATCTAAGGGACGGGATATGGGAATTGATCAATGATTTAAGGAGGGAGCGGGAAGAACGGACTTCAAATCCTACAACGGTTACCGATGCCTTTACCATCTATATTGGAGAAGTACCCGATACGTTGCGCACTTCCCGTAAACGTATTATCTCCGAACTGGAAAAAAAGGGTTATGAGGTTATTACCGGAATTCCGCCTCCGGATGAGGTAAATGCACATCGAGAATCTACCGAGGAAGCCATAAAAAAATCGGATCTAACGGTCCATTTATTGGATCAATACCCAGGGAGGGAGATTATAGGTGCCCCCCAATTCTGGTATCCCCAGAAACAAGCAGAGATCGCACTCGGGTTGCAAAATCCGCAAATGATCTGGGTACCGTCGGAATTGGATTTCTCCTCTATCGAGGAATTGGAGTATCAACGTTTTTTAAGCGATTTGGAAGCAGGGAAAGGAATGTCCAAGGGCGTGGAGTTTATTCGTGGGCCCAAGAGCCTATTGGCAAAGCAGATTGCAGACCTTGCGGAACAGATTAAATTGATGGAAGTGGAGAATCCTTCCACCGAGGATAAGTTATCCGTGCTATTGGATACGCATTTAAACGACCAGAATTATGCTTTCGATTTGGGGAAAGCATTGCTGGAAAACAATATTCAGCCTTTTATAAATCCCCAGGAGGATGATCCGCGAAAAAATATTGAGATCTTGGGCAATAGGATCGGGCAGGTTAAGAAACTCATCTTTCTCTATGGCAAGGTATCCCGTGAGTGGGTTCTTGAACGTATGAGTGCGGCCCTTCAACTGATTATCACCCGTAATTATCCCATTGAGGATTTCCTAATTTATATGGCACCGCCACACAAGGAAGACAACGATCTGTGGATCAATCAAAAGTTTCTGAAAATTAACATAATTGACAATAGCAATCAACAGGTTTTAGATGGTTTGGCACTGGAAAAGTTTATAAAAGCATTAAAACCAACGGGAGTATGAAGGGAGATTCATTAAATCCATATGTAGGCCTGCGGCCCTTTGACGTGGATGAGAGTTTGCTGTTTTTTGGTCGTAATGACCAGGTCATGGAGTTGTTGCAGCAGTTGCATAGCTACCATTTCGTTGCGGTAGTAGGGAGTTCCGGTTGCGGTAAGTCGTCCCTATTACGAGCGGGAGTCATTCCTGCTCTAAAGGCAGGCTATTTAATACAGGGAAGCGATCAATGGTGTATCGGGATTATGCGTCCTGGGCAAGCCCCACTTTATAATCTGGTTAAGGTGTTGGTAGGGTGGACTGATGCCGAAAGGGATCTTCAGGAAATTCCCAGACTTTTAAGTGCAATGGAAGTGGATGGGATAAGTCCCTTACTCCAGTTTCTCAAAAATATAAAACAACAGCAGCATAAAAACTTCTTTCTTTTAATAGATCAATTTGAGGAATTGTTCCGCTTTACCAAGGTTCAGAAAAGTGCTGCCAACAAAGACGAAGCGAATGACTTCGTAAATATAATGCTGGAACTCTCCAAGCAGCAGGAAGTCCCCTTCTATGTGGTAATTACCATGCGGTCCGACTTTTTGGGGGATTGTACAAAGTTTTATGGGCTGCCCGAGGCCATGAACAAAAGCCTGTTTCTGGTACCCAAACTAAATCGGGTTCAATTAAAAATGGCCATAGAAGGACCGGCAAAATTATATGCTGGCAAACTCAATCCCGCCCTAGTCTCCAGGCTTCTGAATGATGTAGGCCAGTATGAAGATGAATTGCCCTTATTACAACATGCATTGATGCGTATTTGGGATCACGAACTGCAGGAGGACAAAAGTGGGGAATTGGATATGCGCGATTATGAATATATAGGGGGCATGCAGGAGGCATTGGCAAAACATGCAGACGAGGCCCTGGCCGGCATGGATAAGAGACAGTTCTCCATCGCTAAGGAAATTTTTCAGTCCCTGACGACCATCGATGAACATGGCCGTAAGACCAGACGCCCTGTCCTGCTCAGCCAACTGGTAGAACTCACCGGAGCCAAGCCAGAGGAGGTACTTCGGATAATCCAATTCTTTATAAAAGGGAAACGCTCCTTTCTTATTGTAAATGACGTAGCCGATACAAGGGATAAGGTGATAGATATCTCCCATGAAAGCCTGATTAGGGAATGGCAACGGTTGAATCGATGGATGGATGAAGAAGCAGAATCGGCAAAGATCTATCTGCGGTTGGTGGAAGCTGCCGAGCTGCACCAACAGGGAAAAAAGGACTTTCTTAGCGGGAGTGAGCTGGAACTGGCCCTTGAATGGAAAAATAAATTTAAACCTACCAAGGTATGGGCAAATCGTTATAAAGAAGGATTTGAGTTGGCCATGGAGTATCTCAAGGCTAGTGATGATCAAAACCTGGAAAATCTACGATTGGAGGAGGCAAGGTTAAAACAGGAACTAAGAAGTAAAAAAAGACTCCGCGCCTTATTCTATTGGATTGCAGCTTTGGTACTGATTTCTGCAGTAACCCTTTTTACGACCTTTAATTATAAAAAGTTAAAAGAAAAAAGTGAGGCAGCGGAAAAATCTGCGAACAAACTTGCTAATTTAAATGACAGTATTGCTAAGGTAGCTCTAAAGGAAAGGGATGAGGCAACGGCACAACTGGAAACCTTAAAAAGTGCCCAGGATTCCATTGAGAATATCATCGCGCAATCCGGGGCTGATAACGCTACTAAAAATAGGTTGACCCAAGTTTCCGCCAACCTAAATACCGCAATAAAGCAATCTGAACAGGACATTAGAAGAAAGGATTTACAGGTGAAAAGAACCAATGAGGCCAGTAATTCGGATACGATTTTGAAAACCCTGAAAACGCTTCAATCCGGGAACAGGGGGGAAATGACCCCCGAGGAATTGGGAGATGCCTTTTACTTTCTTACCAAGACCAAAATTACGGCTTGGACTCCAAGTTTAATTGCGGAAGCGGAAAAGACGGTTGCTGAAATACAAAAGGAAGTCCGAGCAAAGAAATATACCCTTGATTCGAAAGCGATTTCTCAAATGAAACTATTTATGGCACATTTTGCGGAAATCAAGGAGTATGGTAAAAAAGCCTATTCCAAAACAGCCAATTAATTCCTTCCTTGGAATTACCATCTATATCACCAAAGGGAATACTAAGTAGCTTAATCAACACCAACTAGCACCATTTATACACTCATAGGCACCAACTATGCAGTTGTACCCAATCTATTGAATCAAATTGACTAAATTGTTACTGCCGATGGCACTTTTCTCCCTGATAGTACTGTGATTCCCCCTGTTAGAATAGCTAAAATATAATCCTATGTCGTTTGCCTTGGATAAGCTTATCATAAAGGACCACTACCAGAAATCGATCCAAGAACTGGGAGAGCTGCCGGTTGCTGCTTTAAAAGGGGTGTCCCCTAAAGATGCGGCTCTTTTACAGGAGGCGTTTAATATTAAAACCATTAATGACCTAGGCGCCAATTCCTTTTTTCTTGCTGCCCAAGGTATACAACGTGCAGCAATGGACAATGAGTACGATCCAGGTCCACCGCCATTTTGGCTTCAAAAATTCTCCGAACTTTCCGATGACTATTATCTACACCATCCTTCCCAGCGTTTTAGAACGGCCTTCGGAGGGGTCTTGTATAGGGGAAGACTGGACAATACCGCTAGGGTGTTGATCATTGGTCAAGACCCATCAACCGACGAAGCGATTGCCAGAAGAGCATTCGTGGGATCGGCAGGACAACGGTTACAAAAATTTTTAAACAAGGTGGGCATCACCCGGTCGTATATCATTATAAACACATTTGCCTATAGCATTAAAGGGCAATTTGATACGGAAATGCGGAGAGTCTCCTTGGAACCTACGCTTAAAACATTTCGGGATGATTTGATAAATACCTTCATCAAAAAAAATCCCATCCAAGCAATTTTAACTTTTGGGGCAGGAGCCAAGCACGCCTTGAATCATTGGGAGAATTCCAAGAATATTACGGTTTTTAATTTGGTACATCCAACAGCTCCGGAGCAAACTACTCATCCCAGTTGGAATGACCAGTTAGCGCCTATTGCAGATTTTTTGACACCGGATGATGCTTCCGCATTGGATCTTAGCCCGTATTCCGGAAATTGGGACCAAACGCTGCATATGGCCGATATCCCTAGATATGATTTGCCCTACGGCCTTCCTTATTGGCATGGCACACATGGAACCAATAGCAAACGAGACCCCGCGGATAGGGTGAAGAATATAATTTGGCAATCCATCTAACCCATGCCCAACCATCCTATACATCCCAATTTTAATCTTAAGTATGCTCTAGAGGGCAGGATCGTTACTATGGATAAGGATAGCAGGGTTCTGGATAGGGGGAGGGTATTTGTGCAAAATGGGAACATAGTGGGCATTAGGAAAGTGAATGAAGGACTTCCCGACGGTTTCAAAAAAGCAGATGTCATTAAATCCGGAGGAACCATTTATCCGGGAATGATTGAGCTTCACAACCATCTTCCCTATAATATATTACCCTACTGGATAGCGGATAAACAGTATAGGAACCATTCCCAATGGAAGGGGATAAAAGGCTATCGTATTAATGTAACCGGTCCCATGCAAACCTTGGGCAAATCCCCCGGATTTCCGCAGGCAATTGTTAGATATGTGGAATGTAAATGTCTAGTGGGTGGGGTAACTACCTCACAGGGGATTACTTTGGCTAATTCTAGCCTTACTAAAAAGGTTTTCCATGGGGTTATCAGGAATGTAGAAGAAACCAATGAGGACGCCTTGCCGGAAGCGCTCACCAAAATTGCCGATGTTAGACCAGGGGGAGCCCAGGCATTTAAGGACTCCCTGTCCGAAATAAAGACCCGATTGTTGCATCTTGCGGAAGGAGTAGACGAAAGGGCAAGGTCCTTTTTTACCAACCTACGGATTTCCGATGGTCAATGGGCCATCACCCCAAAGGTAAACGGGATACATTGTGCCGGCTTAGAACCTGAAGATTTTAAGGTTTTAGGAGATCATGGAGGGTCCATGACCTGGTCCCCAATGAGTAATTTGGTGCTTTACGGTGGTACGGCCAATATTAAAGCGGCCAAGCGCAATGACATATTGATCGCTTTGGGATCCGATTGGTCGCCCAGCGGGAGTAAAAATCTATTGGAAGAGTTAAAAGTTGCCTATCTGGTAAGTCAATACGAATATGATGCGCCTGTTTTTTCTAATGAGGAATTGGTGTGTATGGTTACTTCCAATCCTGCCCGTATACTGGGATGGGAAGGAGCCTTAGGATCACTGGAAACGGGGAAAAAGGCAGATATGATTGTTGTTCATGGCTACAAAGGTGATCCGTATTACAAGTTAATTCAGGCTTCGGAAATAAGTCTTTTGGGAATTTTTATTAATGGAGTCCCTAGATGTGCCCAAAACAGAATTATAAAAAAATTTGATTTTGACCCCCTACATATAGAAAAATTTAAAATAGCGAATTCTACCAGATACCTCTACCTGAAGGAGTCGGACCCCGATAATATTCTCCAGGGCGTGGCTCTTCAAGCAGCCAAGGATAAAATAGCACGGGGTCTCAATAATTTAAATGAGCTGGCTGCCAACTTGGAGCAGGCCAATGGGAGTCCTTTATTGACTGCATCGGATAACCCCTTGAATACTGAATGGATTTTAGTAACCGATCATCATGAGGGTGCCGATGCGGATTTGGACGAGGCGCAATTGGAATGGGGAGGGGGCATCCCCTTCAGTGAAATTGCCAAACCGCTTCCCTTGGACAAGCTAACGGTAATGGAAGACGATGAGCATTTTAGAAGAATGGCCTACCATCCCTTACCGGCATATATAAGAAAGGAATTGCCGGATTTCTATGACCGGTCGTCTTTGTCCCTAATGCACAGCGATTATAATATAGAGGGACTGAAATTAATAAACTTGGAGGAACCCATTCCCTTGGAAACCTTCGAGAAAATGTCCAGTAATTTATCCGTGGGGGAGAAATTGTGCATTTTGGACCAGGTGAAACTTATCCTTGGAGAAGTATATGTGCATCAGGTACTTAAGAGGTCTATGTATGCCGTACATCCAATACACAGAATTGATTTAATGAAGCGCAACATTAAAAATGATGCCAAATATCATCCGGAGCGGTTAGAGGACGACTATAAGTTTCATCAGGAACTCCTACATATTTTCAGTTCCCTTAGAGACCTGCACACTAAATACATTCTTCCCAGACCGTATAAAAATAGGTTTGCTTTTTTGCCATTTCTTATTGAAGAATACTATCCCACTCCCTTCGATACTGAGCCTAAATATATCATCACCACTTATTTTAGGGATATCCTAATGGATAACCCGGATTATAAAACTGGACTGGAGGTATTGTACTGGAACAATATTCCAATAAAAAAGGCGATAGCGCTAAACTCCGAAAATCAATCGGGGAGTAATGAGGCAGCTAGGGATGCAAGGGGGTTGGATACGCTTACCATACGATCTTTGGGGACTTCCAGTCCGCCAGTTGAACATAGGGTCCAATTGGAATGTTTTGATCCCGAAACGGCTACATATTTGGAGCTCCAATTTGAATGGTTGGTTTCGTATCACCCGCCCCAATTTGATCTGGACAAACAGAAAAAAAACGCTACCATGTTGTCCTATGGTTTTGATTACGACACCTTGTCGGTTAATGGGTTAAAGGGAACCCTATATGGTGGGGCAACCAAAAATAGACCTCCCCAAAAAAAGAGTTCGTGGGCCCGTCCCAAGAACTACCCGGATTTAATGAAGGGGAAGGTTGTAAAAAAATCCTCGGAAGGTCTAAGTTTTGGGTATATCCGAATCTATAGTTTTGCCGCTTCCAATGCAGAAAAGTTTGTAGAAGATTTCATTTCCGTACTCAAAATTCTGGAGGAGGATCCTATAAACGGTCTCATATTGGATATTAGAGGGAATGGGGGCGGATTAATTACAGCCAGTGATCTTTTATTGGCACACCTAACGGAAGGGGCTATGGAATTTCAGTGCGCACAGTTTATTAATTCGGAACTGACGCTTCAACTTTGCGAGAAATATAGAGATAAGAATGATATCATTGATCTGTCGGATTGGATTCGTTCAATTAATCTTTCAAAAGTTACGGGAGACCGTTATTCCAGGGGATATCCAATTACGAAATTGGAAGGGGGGCAACGGTTGAAAAGTATTTTTCCCCAACCAAAGGTTTTAATTACCGATGCCCTTTGCTACAGTGCGGCCGATATGTTCGCTGCAGGCTTTCAAGACCATGGCCTAGGGAAGATTATAGGAATCCACTCCAATACTGGTGCAGGAGGGGCAAATGTCTGGAGTCATGAAATATTGCGGGGTCTTATGGCAGATCAAGTTCTAGACGGAATTCCTCTGAAACCAATGCCAAAAGGAGCTAATTTAAGTGTAGCCGTCCGTAGAATTCTTCGTAATAATGGGGAACCAATAGAAGATCTGGGCATTGTGCCAGACCTAAGGCATAAGATTACAAAAAATGACCTGCTTCATGGAAATGCAGATCTAATAGAAACGGCCATGGATACCCTTTCCAATATTGATTTCTAAATAAGTATAAGTGATTTATTGGTGTCAATGAAGCGACATCACCACTAAGGGGTTGTTCCCGTACCCAATTATCTTTTAAGAGTATTGTAAAGTACGTAAAAGTTTATAGTAGCTAAAGATTTCCTTTAAATTAATGTTGGTGGTTTTTACTGCTTTCCGTTTATTTGAAGTGTCTATGTAAATGTTTAGACCCAGATCATGGATTTTCCATCGCGGGACTATAGAGAGTGATATTATTGATTAGGCCCTGTTTTTTTTGATTTATTCTTGGCTATATTGAAGGGATCTGAAACTGTGGTAGTTTCCAAGATAGCTTTTGTTTACAGGGAGCAAACTGGGGTTTAATCAATAAGCTAAGTAGTCTAATGAATGTGGCCCCTGAATTATAAAAGTATTATTTTGAGTGATATATTATTGATAACAGGAATTTTTGGTTTTATCCTAACAAGCATATTTTTCCTAAAGAAGTCTACCAACCCCAAGGCCACTGGATTTTTGGGTGGGTTTTACCTATTGCTCTCATTCTACACAGTTCAGGCCTATATCATAGATGGTGGAAATTTGGCACTAGCTCCCTGGTTTTTTTTATGGCCACTGATGCTTTATAATGTAATTGCCATCCCTGTTTACTTTTATTTTATAACAATTATAGAGGATGAATTTAAATGGAAGAATAGCTACCTATTATTATTTATCCCATTTATTTTAAGTGTGATTGATGTAAGCTACGTCTATTTGCAGCCAGATGCGCTATATGACAGTATGTTGCATGAGGCTATCACCGACCCAAAAAACAGACTTCATGTAAGTTATTGGTTGTTAAATTTAGATCAGCATATGCTTATGCGGCATGTGTGGCAGTTTTCCACATTAGTGTTGGTATGGCCCAAGTTGCGAAATTTTATTAGGGAAGATAATAAGGAAGACCAAAAGGTTATCTTGAATAAATGGTTGATGGTTTTTTGGGTGTTCTTGATGCTCTTTTCTATTTTGGCTATGCTATATGCTTTAGAAAACATGATGAGATCTAGTGTGTTGGAGTTATTGTTTCATTATAAAAACAGTAAGGCCCTTATACCATTGATACTGTATCTTATCATATTTTCCATAGGTGTTATTCCTATTTACTTTCCCTCAATTCTTCACGGTTACCCTCGAATTAAAAAACAGCCTGTAAAAATTGAAAAAGCTATCAATCCATCTTCTGAACAAAAATTTGGATTGGAGGAAACCAAAATAAAATCCAAATTGGAAAACTTGCAACAGGAGCGACGCTATTTGGAAAAAGATTTTAACGTTACCAAATGTGCTAGGGAATTGGAAATACCAGCACACCATCTTTCCTATTTTATAAAGAAATATTACGGGATTTCTTTTACCGCCTACAAGAATAAGTTGCGCATGGAGCATGCAAAAAAATTAATCGAAATAGGTTTTTTAGAAACTAATACCATAGAGGCCTTGGCTTGGGAATGCGGTTTTTCAAGTAGAAGCTCTTTTAGTAAGGCTTTTAAAAGTGAAATGGACCTTAGTCCAAGTGAATATGCGCTAAAATTTGAGGCCGATAGCTTATAGTGCACTTTTACAGCTTCTTATGGGATGTAATTCCATCTTCTAGTAGGTGTTCTTATTTGATTTGAACACTCTTTTTATCCGTTTAATGGCAATATTTCTCGTTTAATGTAGTTTTTTTGCAATCGTAGTTTGAAGTATAGAAAGAAAATTCGCACTTTTATAGATGGTTTTATATTGACCAATTCTGACAAGTTGGTAACGGAAAAAAGCATGTAAAATATCTTTCTTATTTCCCTTTAACGAACTAACCAAGAACCAAAGTTTAGTGATTTGATTACCATGAAAACCCCAACCATTACATTGTTATTATCCTTTTTCTGTTTTTTAAGTTATGGTAGTTTATTAGCACAGGGCGAATTTATCACTACCTGGAAAACCGATAATCCCGGAAAAACCGATGCCAAGAGTATAGAAATCCCTATAGGGGAGGGAATTTTTAATTATACGGTAGATTGGGGAGATGGGTATAGCACTTCCCATAGGGGGGCTGCTAAGCATACCTATTCTAGAGCGGGGATTTATATTGTGAAAATTAGTGGCGACTTTCCACATATTAAATTCAGTTTTCATTCGGACTCTAAAAAATTACTTTCCGTGGAGCAGTGGGGTAACCAGGTTTGGGATTCTATGGAAAAGAGTTTTTATAAATGTTCCAATGTGGTAATCAATGCCGCGGATGCTCCTAATCTTTCGAAGGTTAGCAGTATGCGAGGGATGTTTGACGGTGCCCGATCTTTAAATCAGGATATCGGTCATTGGGACGTTAGTGGTGTTACAGATATGGGGCATATGTTTAGTAGTGCTGTACGTTTCAATAAGGACATCGGATCCTGGGATGTTGGGAAGGTAAGAGATATGAGTTTTATGTTCCATGGTGCAAAATCCTTCAATCAAGATATTAGTGGCTGGGATGTAAGTAGGACTAATAAGATGGAAATGATGTTTATGAATTCCAGATTGTCTACCGCTAATTACGACAAGCTCCTAAAAGGGTGGAGTATGCTAGACTTACGGCGTGGAGTTTCATTTTTTGTAGGTGAGACTACCTTTTGTGAGGGAACAACCGCTCGCCAATTGATTATGGATAAATTTGGATGGTCCATCATAGATGCCGGTAAGGATTGCCCAGCTGAGCCCTATACCACCACTTATAAAATAGGCAAACCCCGTCCTGGTAATGCCAGTCCTATCAACATAAGGAAACGATTTCTTTAGTGGCAGTTTACACCAAGTGGCAAGGCGCTTGGCTATAATTTGTATCTCCATCAATATTTTTTGTGATGGGATTTCTTAGGGTTAATGGCATTTCTATTCTTACTTATCCCGTATTGGGTTTTTGGGATTCGGCATATTCGCTGGGAGGTACTTTAAATTCTGCCTTGAAGGATCTTGTGAAATAAGATGGGTTGTTGAAGCCCACCATATAAACTATCTCATTTACTGCATATTTATTTTCTAATAATAAGCTTGCTGCTTTTTTTAACCGTATAAGTCGTATGAAATGAATGGCGGATAAACCGGTCAAGACCCGTATTTTTCGATAAAGTTGATCCGGACTCATCAAAAGTTTTTCTGCGAGCTCCTGCACGGAAAATTCAGACTCGGATAAGTGGATGTGAATAATTTCGATTACTTTTTCTATAAATTCTTCATCCACTGAAGAGGGGGTGGATTGATCTGAAACAGAGGTGGATAGTAGGAATTTCTTTTTCAATGCCTCCCTGTGCTCTATTAAATTTTTTACCATAGTTAATAATAATGTGCTGTTGAAAGGCTTTTCTAAATAGGCATCACTTCCCTTTTCAAATCCTTCAATTTTAGTTTCCATAGTGTTTTTTGCTGTTAAAAGTATAACTGGGATGTGGGAGGTATTTAAGTTGGTCTTTATGCGACTACAAACTTCAATACCATCTATTCCTTCCATCATTACATCCGAGATAACAAGATTTGGTAATCTTTTATTGGTTATGGATAAGCCTATGGTTCCATTTTCAGCTTCGAGAACATTATATTCCTGTTGTAATATTTCCCTTAAGTATTCCCTTATGTCATAACTATCATCAATTACTAGCACTGTTGGCTTTTTCGAAACATTCTTCGTATCTACCTCGTTGTATGGAGAGACTATGTCTTTTTCATTAACGGTAACAAATTTCGGGTACCCCTCCTGATTTGGAAGTAATGGAAGGTGTATGATAAATTCTGATCCAACGTTTTCTGCACTTTTAACTTCAATGTGGCCGCGGTGTAGATCTATGTATTTCTTAACTAATGCAATACCAATACCTGTTCCTGGCAAATGGTTGTTGTTTTTAGATCTATAAAACCTAGTAAAAATGTTTTCTAACTCATCTTCAGGAATACCCATTCCCGTATCTTTGATCACAATTACCGTATTTTCTTCATCCTGGTTGAAATGAATCATAATCTGACCATATTTTGGCGTAAATTTGATAGCATTGGACAGCAGATTGAAAAATATTGACTCTAGTTTTTGAGGGTCTGCAACTATCCATATTTTATCTTCAGGAGAGGAGATGTCAAAATCTATTTCTTTGTTCTGTGCTAGTTCACTAAACTGATAGTGAATGTTTTGAACAAATGAATTTAATTCGATTCGCTTTAAATCTAGTTTTATGTTATTCGTATCCGCTTTTCTGAAGTCTAAAATCTGGTTTACCAAACTAAAAAGTATTCTTGTGTTTTTGAGCATCCGCTGTAGTTTGGATTCAACTTCTTTCTCAAAAGATTTGGTGGTTATTATTTCTTCTAATGGTCCAAGTATTAATGTTAAGGGTGTCCTTATATCATGGGATATGTTGGTGAAAAAAGCCATCTTTTGCTGATAAATTTCAAATTCTCGCTCTTGCTTTATTTTTTCAATTTTTAGTTCCTGTTTAATTCTTATACGATTTTTAATCTCCTTGTAGACAATGTAAATTATGAAGGAAAGAAGAATAAGATAGATGAAATATGCACAGAAAGTGGTCCACCAAGGACGCTCTTTAATAATCGTTATTGTTCGTATGTTGTTAGACTCCCACCCGCCTTTTAAGTTGGAAGTTTGCACTTCAAAAGTGTAAGTTCCCGGAGGTACATTAGTATATGAGGCTGTTGCGGAGAGGTTGTTGGAAATATTCCAACCGGATTCGAAGTTTTTTAAACGATAGCGCAACTGGTCTTTTGAGTTTTCTATAAAGGAAATAGCGTTTAGGTCTATTGAAAATGTTTGTGAATAATGAGGTAGTCTTAGGGTGTCCGAATAATTTAAGTGTTTTGGTAAAACCGTAGTCCCTTTATAACTTTCTAAAGGTTTAATTTCCTGATCTAATATTTTCAACCGGGAGAAATATATGTTGGGTAGGTGGGGTCTCTCTATGGTGGTATCCGTTTTGGATACAAGTAAGCCATTGTCCGAGGCTCCAAATATGAGATCCTTTATTGGATCAAAATAGAGGTCAGAAAATGTATATTCCTTTAAAAAAGGGGTGGTTGATTGGGTGGTTGGTTCATAGACATAAATACCTTTATAAGTACTGATCCAGAGCCTCTGTTGCATATCCTCGATCATTCCTGTAGTGATGGCTCCATTTAAAATGGGTAATTTGAAAGGAGCTTGTTTCGAATCTAGTTTTCCTATTCCATTGCGGCATAAAATCCAGATATTGTTTAAAGAGTCCTTATAAAGGCTTTCTGCGATAATCTTTTGATTGGTACCCTTAAAGTTGGGATGATGAATGGCTTCCTGTACGACTCCTTCGTTAAATTGAATAGAAAACAGTCCGTTTTTTGTTGATCCAACCCATAATTGGTTTCTTTCCTTATCGGCAAGTAAACAACGGATATCAGTATTGGCCAAAGATTTTTTATCTGAAAGTTGAAATTTTTCTAATTGGTGGTTCTTAAAAGAGTAGCTATATAACCCATTGTTAAAGCTCCCAATCCATAATTTATTGTCCGGTCCTTTGGTAATAGTGTAAATTCGTTCGGACGCAAGGCTGTCAAAGTTGAACTTATTTTCTACCAGCATTCCTTTTGTTGGGTCAAAAACCTTAATGCCATGCTCCCAAGTGCCTATAAACAGTAATTTTAGATCAAGGTCATAATAAAGGGCAGAAATGGAATTTATCTCTGCTACGTTTAGGATGGATACAAAGTTTTTTTCTGAGGGATTGTATATGCACAATCCATTTCCATGGGTTCCCAGATATAAATCACCTTCTGGAGTAGTGGCAATATTCCATATGATATTTGAGAATAAGTTTATTTCGCTCCTACTGTCATAGACAAACTGAAATTTACTCTCATTTAAGTTTAGGAGGTTTACCCCTCCAAACCAAGTGCCTACCCATAAGTTATCATTACTATCTACCATTGTAAACAAAGCGTAATTGGAATTGATGGAATTGCGTTTGTTTTCTAAGTAGGAATAGTGATCTAGCTCCCTTCCATCCAAGGAAAAATTATATAGTCCGTCTCCTTCTGTGCCAACCCACAGTTTATCTTGGTGCAGGGATATACTTCTAATAATGGAATTAGTTAGTTTCCAGGGGGTTTTAACTGTAGTGGGGATAGGTTGGTTAAGGTAATGAGTTGTATTTACATTATAAAGTCCGCTATTGGTACCAACAAATAGGGAGTTGTTAATAAAAGCCATACTACGTATTTGGTTCACACCCTTAAACTCTAAGGGGTAATCAATAATGAAATTAGAATTCTCTTTATTTATTCTAATAACCTTAGAACCATTTCCAGCAGCCAGAATACTTTGATTGGATTCAATAAATGTGTTAATAGCAAAGGATGTTGTAGAGACCAATGAGCTCTTAACCTTCCTAGTTGATGATGTACGGGAAGTTATTTCGGAGCTTTTAAAAGTTATGATTTGTCCATCCTTTAATCCGAGCCATACATTCTTATTTTTATCCAAGAAAAGTGTGTTAACGGATACAGTGGCATCTAAAGGGATAGATGAAATCTTAAGGGGGACTATATCTTGCTTAAAATTATCCAAAAGAAAAAGGCCCTTGTCCAAGGAGCCTATAAGGACGAAACCTTTATTGAGTGGTAGAACGGCTGATATTTCACTACTAAAGCCCTCTTTATTGTATTGGTTTAAAACTTGAAAATCTGTGCCGTTGAATATACTAAGTCCATTAAAACTTGATATGTATATTAACCCATCCTCATCTTCACTAATGTGCTCTATGTTATTAGAAGATAAACCTTCTTTTGTAGAGTAATTAATAAACTGGGCTTGGCTACTCTTTCCTGCCAAAAAAAGAATAGGGATAAATACCAATAATAATTTTCGAAAACTCATTTGAAAACCACTTAATATGAGAAGTAAATATATGGTTTTGGGTAGTATAAAGATGCCTAAGCCCGGAATTGTACTAGTCTTTCCCGATAAAGTTATAGTGTTCCGATATTGATATAGCATTAGACGGATATGTTCTATCATAAAATTAATGTGTTAGTTAATATTGAATGTTAAATAATCGCTAATAATCAAACGCATAGAATTTATGAAAAGAACATGTTTAATGTTTATCGGTGTATTCTTGGGACTCACATCCTTTGCCAGAGCACAGTCGATAAAAGTGACCGGTAAAGTCACAGATGAAAGTTCAACGCCAGTTTTTGGCGTTAATATAGTAGAGAAAAATTCTGCTAATGGAGTGGTTTCAGATTTTGATGGTAACTACCTTATTAATGTAGCTGATCCTAATGCCACGTTGGTATTTTCCTTCTTGGGATTAAAATCGGTGGAGGTAAAACTTGAAGGAAGAACTCAATTAGATGTGGTAATGCAAGAAGATGCTTCCGCTCTAGATGAAGTGGTAGTTATTGGGTATGGAACTTCTACGAGAAGGGATCTTACAGGATCCGTTAGTAGTATTCGTATAGAAGATAGTCCAATAGCTAACATAGCCAACGTTAATGCCCTTGAGGCTATGAAGGGTAAGGTAACTGGTCTTAATATCGGAAATGTAACCTCAGCTGGTGGACAACCGAGTATTCAAGTGAGAGGTCAGAACTCCCTTTCTGCCGGAAACTCCCCCTTATTGGTCGTTGATGGTCTTATTTACGAAGGTGGTTTTTCTAGCATTAATACGAATGATATAGCCTCCATAGACGTATTGAAAGATGCTAGTGCTGCAGCCGTTTATGGATCTAGATCTGCTAATGGTGTGATAATAATCACAACTAAAAGAGGAAAAACCGCTATCCCTCAGATCAACTTGAGTGCTTATAATGGAATTCAGACTTGGACTAATAAGCCCGATATGATGAATCCAGAACAGGCGCTAACATTTAGACAAGATGTGTATAAATCTGGGGGTGCCACTGGAGGAGACTTAGATTTACAGCGTATCCTAAATCAAAAAGAATATCAGGCGTATCAAGAAGGTCACTACATCGACTGGTTTGATGAAGTAACACGCCAAGCTTCTATTCAAAGCCTGCAACTAAGTATTTCTGGTGCTACTGATAATGTGAATTATTACCTTTCTGGAAATGTTTTAGATCAAACAGGAATTGTTGTCGGTGACGACTTTAAAAAACAATCTGTTCTGTTAAAGTTGGACACCGATGTAACAAGTTGGTTGAAAGTAGGAGCCTCTTTAAATGCAGATATACGTGATTATTCGGGAAACTCTGCAAATCTTTACACTGCAACTTACATTAGTCCTTTTGGATATAAAAATGTTCAGGAACCTGGCTTTGAACATTGGTTGGAAAGATACCCAGGAGCAGTTACCACATGGAGCAATCCCTTACTTGGTACCGAACTCTATAATCTGGAAAAGAGATACAATTACCGAGGGACGGCCTTTGCCGAAATACAACTCCCATGGATTAAAGGGTTAAAATATCGATTCAATTATAGTGCAAATCGCTATCATAGCGAAAGCGAAGGATTTACTGATGAAAAGTATTATGTAAATACATTAAAAATTGAAGAATTAAACAATCCAGGTAAATATTTGAAGAATGCCAATGGATATAAAAATAATTCCACTTCAGACAGTTATCTCTTCAACAACATACTCTCTTATAATACCTCTATAGCAGATGTTCATAATATAAGTGCAACCTTAATGTCTGAAAGACAGCAAAGAATAAACAAACATTCTAACTTATCTGCTTCCGATTTTGAAGAAGTGGGAAGCACGGCATTAGGAGTACATGCTCTTGAACTTGGTAATAATGAGAAGAGAAATGTAAATACGGGTTATAGCAAGTTGAATCAACTAGCATATTTATTCAGAGTTAACTACAATTTTGATAATAAGTATCACGGTACTTTTAGTTATAGGCGTGACGGGTATTCTGGATTTGCACCTGGTAATAAGTTTGGTGACTTTAAGGCACTAGGCTTAGCTTGGACTATTTCTGAAGAGTCTTTTGTAAAGGATAAGGTGAATTTTATAGATCATTTAAAACTTAGATTGTCTTATGGAGAAAATGGGAACCCATCTATAGGAAGTTACGGCACCTTGCCAAGGGTTGGGAATTCGTCCTATGTTTTTGGAAGTGAAACAGTGAATACTGCTTACCAGTCTAGCTTGGCAAATGCCGGGTTAAAGTGGGAGCAAACGAATGCTACCAATCTTGGTTTAGACTTTTCTATATTAAAGGATAGAGTGTCTGGTTCTTTAGAGGTATATGATTCTAAAACTACGAACCTACTAATGACCCGAAGACTGCCCATAATGACCGGATATGGTAGCATATTAGCCAATATAGGGGAGATCAATAACAAAGGATTAGAAGTTAATCTGACTACCGTTAATATTAAGAATCAAGACTTCTCTTGGGAAACATCCTTTACATACTGGAAAAACAAAAATAAGATTGTAAGCCTTTATGGAATCGATTCTGATGGTGACGGAGTAGAGGACGATGATCTAGGAAATAGATGGTTTATAGGGAAATCTCTTGGAGCTATCTACGATTATAAGTTTGATGGAATTGTGCAAACCGAAGATATAGAATATCAAGAAACCTTTGGTGCTAGACCCGGGGATGTGAAATTCAAAGATATAAGTGGTCCGGATGGGGTGCCTGATGGAAAGATAACTACAGATGATAGATCCATAATTGGTTATACCAAGCCTAATTTCACGCTGAATATGTCTAATACCATTAACTATAAAAACTTTAATCTATACTTTAATTTCAACTATATAGATGGTGGAAACAATCATTATTTGGCAGGAAATAGAAAAGGATTAATGGGGGCCTTGGTTCCTAATGCATCTAAATGGTTAAATCTTCCCTATTGGACACCAGAGCGGCAAGGCAACAAGTATCCAAGACCAGATTATAATAATCCTTACGGCTATGGATTTTATCAATCCCACTCATTTATAAGACTTCAGGACCTTACTCTTGGGTATACCTTTAATAAGAAATTGATTGAAAAGGCAAATATTTCGAACCTTAAGATATATGCCAGTGGTAAAAACCTATTAACAATCTCTGATTGGATAGGATGGGATCCTGAAAGTGCTACTCAAATTGGGGAGTACTCGCTGCCCGGTCTTAGTTCATTTACTTTAGGACTTGACGTTACTTTTTAATCCAAATAAATTTTAGTAGAAATGAAAATATCAATAATAAAAATAAGTGTTGTCCTATTCGCTTTTCTAAGTATAAGTTGTGACGACGACGCATTCTTGGAAGAAGACTTAAAAGATCGATTTACAACAGAAAATGCCTTTTTAAACGTAGCGCAGTTTAAAACTGGACTTAATCAAATGTACAGGCAAACCAGAGCCTATTTCAATAGTGCAGATGGCGCCCGTGATTTTATCAAGAACGGATACGGTACAGATGTTATGGCGAGTACAACAAGATTGGAGAAAACAGACAGTTTTTGGAATAATCTAGGTTCTCATAGTCAGTTTCCTAATGATTGGTACAATCGTAATTACCAAATGATAAAAAACTGTAACGAGCTTTTGTTACAAACAGAAAATGAGCAAATAGAATGGGTAAATGAGAATCAAAAGTTGGAGATCCAAGCGGAAATTAGATTTTTCAGAGGCTTTTCATATCGTAACCTTGCTACCTTGTTTGGAGGGGTACCCATTGTTTTGGAACCGGTAACATCTCCTAAATTGGATTTTAAAAGGGCTACTAGATTAGAGACGTATCAAGTTGCGTTGGAAGATTTATTGTTTGCGAGCCAGTATATGACAAAAACTACGGATCAACCCGGAAGAGCTGTACGTGCTGCAGCCGATCATTTTTTAAGCGAGGTCTACATAAGCTTAGGGGATGAAACAGGTGATAAGGATATGTACGAAAAAGCAATAGCTGCTGCCTCTAGAGTTATTGATGGCACGGATGGTGATTACTCTTTAATGCAGAGTAGATTTGGTACCCGTAGTAATGAGGAGGGAAAGGATGCGTATTGGGACCTGTTTAGAATGGGGAATCAAAATTACCATGATGGAAATAAGGAGTCTATCTGGACCATACAATTCGAAAGAAACGTATCTGGAGGAACTAATATTTATGACCGACCGTTGTTTGAGCGAACCTTTTGGCCAACTTTTTGGAGAGCAAATAAATTTGGATTCGAAGGGCCTGCGCGTGATTGGACCGGTAGGGGGAATGCTTGGATAAAACCGAACAACTATTTTAAATATGATGTATGGAAGAATGCAGATAATGACAACCGAAATGCTCATCATAATATCCAAAGAATATATACTGCACCTAAAGTTATTGTAAATGGACAGCAAACCGATAGGGATACCACCTATGTGTCTAGTGTAACACTGGCAAATGGTAACGAAATTGAAGTTAGTCTAAAACCAGGGGATACCATTAGAAAAGAATGGTTAACCAGTAGGGATGATACACTAAGTTATTTCTTTCCGAGAATATTTAAAATGGGAACCGATAAGCATATTGATGCTATTCCGGACAATGGCTATGTGCGAGATGCCTATGTGATTAGGTTGCCAGAAACCTATTTTTTGCGCGCAGAGGCATTAATGAAAAATGACGATTTAGCAAATGCAGCAAAGGATATTAATACGGTTCGGCAGCGTTCCAATGCTTCAGATATTACTCCCTCCGACGTCAACATTGATTTCATTTTAGATGAAAGAGCTCGAGAACTTTGGGGTGAAGAATGGCGGATGTTTACCTTGGCCAGATTGGGAATGATTTATGAGAGGACGAAGGAATTTGGATGGCCAGCAGATGTAGAAGCAGTAGAACTGCATCATAATCTATTCCCAATTCCACAAAGCGCTATAGATGCAAATTTAGAACACCCATTGGAGCAAAATCCGGGATATTAATAAAGTTAATTGTAGTGTTGTTTAGTTAGTTGAGTGTAAGAGGTGCCATTGACATTTAACAATGGCACTTTCTTTACTTAAAATCCATTATGTATTAGGTTATGATTCAGATTTTTAGAGTTGTTGTAATAGTTTGCATGTTCCTTATCAGTGCTTTGCTTGGCCTATCGGGCCTCTATGCCCAGGAGACCGATTTTTTTGCAGAGATCGGGAATAAAATACAAAATGAACGAATGAGCCTGCTGGAGGAAAAACTTCCTCCCAAATTGCCTGAAATCGAAATTCCTCTCAGTAAAGGAAAAAAATATTCCTTTAAAGAGGTGCCAGAAATCAGTACTAAAAAGGAGTTGTATAAGGAGCTCGAAGTCTTAAAGAAAAAGTTTCTTCCCTTTATGGAGAACAAGGCTCCAGAGATTAAAGCAACACGAGATCGGGTGTATTTATCAGAGTTCCAATGGAGAGAAGAAACACCCGAAGATAGACAAAACTTTAAGGGAACCCTTAACGGGGAAGGTCAATGGAAGAACGTACAGGTTCCGCATTTCGATGCGCCTTATGGCAGGGCAACTACCTACTATTATAAAAAGATAAATATTTCTCGGGAAATGTTACAAGACCGAGCTCTTTTTATCCATTTTAAAGCCGTGGATTATAAGGCCCACGTGTTTTTCAACGGTGCTTATGTTGGTTCCCATGAAGGATTTTTTGCCCCTTTTGAGTTTAATGTAAGTAAGTATGCCAAGGAAGGTGAAAATGAACTCTTGATACAAGTAGAAAACGATTATACTACTACCGGATTTGTAGCTGCAGGGAAAGAACGTTTTTTTGGTGATAAGATTTATGGGGTAACCGGACTTGGATACGATAATTTTTATGATGGTGGACATCAAGGCGCTGCAGGCATGGGGATATATCAAGACTGCTATTTAGAATCTAGAGACCCAATTCATATCAACGATGTTTTTGTAAGGCCGCTTTACGATCAAGAGATGGTGGAAGTTCGTATAGAAGTGAACAACTATCATGAAGATCGTAGGCCAATTAGCTTTAACCTTTCCATATTTGGACAAAACTTTGAATCCGTTGTTGTTAAAGATTCCCTTATAGTACCCTCTGCTTTGCACATCCCTGGGATTGGAGATTTACAAAAACCAACGGATTGGCAACATACTAGGACCAATTTAGGCTATGGTCCCAATTATTTTACCTACTACGTTAAAATGCCTGAATTTAGATCCTGGAGTAATGATACACCATGGTTGTATCAAGCACAAATAAATGTATTGGATGAAAATGATGTAGTTGTAGATGCCCAAAAACAAACTTTTGGAATGCGTTCATTTACGATGGATACGGTCTCTATTCCAAAGGGAAGAATGTATTTTAACAACAAGAAAATAAGATTAAGGGGAGCAAATACCATGGGCTTCCTACAGCAAGATGTTTTTAAAAAAGATTGGGATCAATTGATTGATGATATCTTATTGGCCAAGCTGACCAATATGAACTTTTTAAGGATGACTCAACGTCCCGTACAACCAGAAATCTATGAATATGCTGATATGCTGGGGCTTATGTTACAGACCGATTTCCCCACTTTCGGGGGAATTCGCTATAACCAATGGGAAGAAAGTGTAAGACAGGTTTCCGAAATGGAGCGATTAATTCGGAACCACCCCAGTAATGTGATTATAACCTATATCAATGAGCGCTTCCCGAATGGAGAAGGCCATCCGCATAGAAACATGGCCACTCCAGAGCAATATTTTTCCCTATTCAGAGCCATGGACGAGGCAGTACTTAAGGAAAACCCGGACAGGGTAATTAAAAAGTCTGATGGGGATTACGATCCACCTACACCTGGATTGCCAGATAATCATTGTTACAACACTTGGTATAACGGCCAAGGATTAGGGATAGGAAAGCTATATAAAGGGTATTGGCAGTGGGTAAAACCGGACTGGTACTATGGTTGTGGTGAGTTTGGGGCAGAAGCCTTGGATCCTGTGGAAGTGATGGAAAAATATTATCCCAAAGAATGGCTGCCAAAAGACCAAGAGGATGATAAGAATTGGACGGCTAACCGGATATACGCAGCACAGACCCATAAATTCCATTATATGTGGTACAATACCCAACATTCTTTACAAGATTGGGTAGATGCTAGTCAAGACCATCAGGAATGGGCTTTGGAAACGGTTACCGAAGCCTTTAGAAGAGACTCTAGCATGGTGACCTTTGCCGCACATTTGTTTATTGATGCCTGGCCGGCAGGATGGATGAAAACTATTATGGATGTAGATAGGAATCCAAAGAAGGGATATTTTGCTTATAGAAATGCATTAAAGCCTACTATAGTAAGTATTCGTAGTGATAGAAAACACTTCTATGAAGGGGAAGAGGTAGCTGTGGAATCGTGGATTGCCCATGACCCTAATACTAGCCCTAAAGATTATTATATAAAATATCAATTAGAACATGGAGGCAAAATAATCCAAACTGGGAGAAATACCGCTGAAGTACCTCATAACAGCTCAAAATTTCAGGGCTTTATAAAGTTTAATGCACCACAGGTGAAAAAAAGAACGCCATATATATTACGTGCCGCAGTTTTTGACGGAGCTGGGAACAGTGTAGATCAGACAACCATGGATATCGATGTCTTTCCCAGCCCTACAAATGTTGAATCTAGTAGAATAGGTTTCTTGGGGAAAACTTCCAAGACTAGCACTTACCTAAGAAATCACATAGGGGGTGCAGTAGTCCCTAACTGGGAGGATGCCGACGTAATATGGGTGTCTAGCTTTGCGGATTATGATATCTATAAGGAAGAACTAGAAAATCTTGCTAAATCTGGTAAAAAAGTGATTTTGTACAACGTTCCTGTTGGCGATCATTATATTGGTGGTACTTCAGTAAAAGTTCAAAACACCTCTATGGGAAGTTATTATTTTACATCGCCCCAAACAGGTCATAGGTTTACTGAAAACGCTAAGCCGTTCGATTTTAAAATGTGGTACGATGAGGAAGTAGATTATATTACTCCATTCTTAGATAAGATCGTCCTATCAGATCATTGGTCACCAATTTTATCTACGGGGAATACCAACTGGGTAGAAGATCAAGGAGCTGCAATGGCTGCCGGGGAATTAAAAATAGGAGCGGGGTCCATAATAATATGTCAGCTTGATATTATTAACCGACTGAAAACGAATCCTGTAGCTCATAATTTTGTATGGCAATTGATCTTTAATTAAAAGCGTGTTGTGGGATTTTAATTTATTCAAAACTTGAACACAATAATTTGAAACATAAAATGAAGAACATAGCGTGTCAGTTATTTGTATGTATTCTGTTTTTGGTACCAAGGTTATTTTTTGGTCAAGAACCAAAAAGTACATTGCCTTTGTCCCAAACGGATAATTACAATGTCAAATGGAGCAGCCCAAGCGAAAATTCTTTGGGTTCCATGCCAGCTGGCAATGGAGATATAGGAATAAATGTATGGGCCGAAAAAAATGGTGATGTAATCTTTTATTTGGCGAAAACCGATGCTTGGAGTGAAAATGCCCGTTTGTTGAAAATAGGAAAAGTGAAGGTGTCGCTAACGCCTAATCCGTTTAAGGAAGGGGGCATTTTTCGCCAAGAACTAATTCTGAAAGACGGAAATATCCATATTGAAGTAGGAGATGAAAATGACCAGGTGACAATAGATGTGTGGGTAGATGCTAACCATCCGGTAGTAGAGGTAAATGTAACCAGTAAAAAGCCTATTACCGCCAGGGCAAGTATGGAGTCTTGGAGGACGGAAAGTCGTCAGTTAGATAATCCTGTCGAGTTGCATTCTGCATATGGTTTGCATGGAGAAGGGGCTCCCAAAGTTATTGTAGAAAGAGACACTCTTTTAAAAGGGTATGGTGACAAGATATTATGGGCACATCAGAATAATCGATCTATTTGGGAGGAGAATTTAAAACTTCAGGGCTTGGACGAATATATAGATGCCAACACAGATCCTTTATTATATAGGACTTTTGGAGCATTGATGGAGTCAAAAGAGTTGGAGAGAACTGGACCAATGACCCTAACTTCCAAGGGAAAAGTAAAATCATTTTCCGTCTCCGTATTTGCGCATACAATTGAAAATGCTACACTGGATACTTGGGCTACTCAGCTGATGGCCATCTCAGATACTATCGGTAAGAAAGCACGAACCAAGCGTTTTAAGGATCATCAAATTTGGTGGCAATCCTTTTGGGATCGCAGTTATATTGAAATTAGTAGTAGAGAAGAGAAGCATAAAGAAGAGGTGTATAATATTAATCGCGGTTATGCACTTCAAAGGTATATGTTAGCGTGCTCGGGTCGTGGGAATTCGCCAATAAAATTTAACGGTTCTTTGTTTACGGTAGATACCAAGGATTTAAGGGGGAAGTTTGAAGGATTTGATGCTGATTATCGTAGATGGGGAGGCCCTTATTGGTGGCAAAATACAAGATTGCCTTACTGGGCGATGCTTGCATCAGGCGATTTTGAGATGATGAAACCGCTTTTTAAAATGTATCGTGATGCATTACCAATCCGTAAATTAGCTACTGAAAAATACTATGGGCACCAAGGCGCATTCTTCCCGGAAACAATGTATTTCTGGGGTACCTACGTGGATGGAAATTATGGGAGGAGTCGGAGTGGACTTCCGCTGGGGATGACTGAAAACAAATATATTAGGCATTACTGGCAAAGTGGCCTTGAGATTTCTTTAATGATGATCGATTATTATTCCTTTACTAAAGATAGGGTGTTTCTTAAAGAAACTTTGTTGCCGGTGGTCTCTGAAATCATTAATTTTTATGATCAACATTGGGAGCGTGATGAGAACGGAAAAATTCGTTTTGATCCAGCCATGGCTCTCGAAACATACAGTGTGGCGGTGAATCCTTTACCGGAAATTGTAGGGATAAATAAGGTTTGTAGTGAATTACTAAAACTTCAGGATACTGAAGTAAGTAGTTCCCATAAAACACAGTGGGCTAGACTAATTAGTGAAATGCCTCCAATTCCTATTCGTGAAATGAATGGAGTGAGAATGTTAGCACCTGCCCAGGAATACAGTGGAAAGCAAAATGCTGAAAATCCGGAATTGTATGCTATTTTCCCTTACCGTACTTATGGTGTAGGAAAGCCTGATTTAGAGTTAGCCCGAAATACATTTCATAATAGAGCTTTTAAACAAACAGGAGGCTGGCAACAAAACGCTATTAAGGCCGCCTATCTGGGACTCACCGATGAAGCTGCTAAATTAACTTCAATTAATTTTAATACAAGTAACAAAGCCTATAGATTTCCTGCTATGTGGGGACCTAATTATGATTGGACACCCGATCAAGATCATGGAGCGGTAGCTATGATAGCACTTCAGCGTATGCTATTGCATTACAATGATGATGAGATTCATTTATTGCCTGCCTGGCCCAAAGACTGGGATGTAGATTTTAGACTACATACACCAAATAGTACTGTTATTTCTATTTCAGTTAAAAATGGAGAAGTTATTCAAAGTACTATGGAACCTGATAATAATGATTCGAAAATAATAATTTCATCTGATTTCCTTAATTAACATGATCTTTTGAATTGATAGGTATCTTAAATACTGTTTTATACAGAGGTTATAAAAAAATAATTAAAAGTTTAACTGCGTGATAATTAAAAATTTTAATATAAGTATCAACAGAATGAATAAAATAAATTGCAAGAATTTACCGTTTGTTTGGGTTTTTGTTTCGCTTTTCATGGTAAGCCATTTAAATGTTAAAGCTCAGAATAAAGTGTTGATCATCGGGATTGATGGAACCCGACCAGATGCCCTCTTAACGGCACATACTCCCAACCTTGACGGTCTTTGGCAAAATGGGGCCTATTCTTTTAAAGCAAAGACAGACCCTTTAAGTTGGAGCGGGGTGTGTTGGACCAGTATGTTGACTGGCGTTTGGAAAGAAAAGCATAAAGTTTATTCCAATTCGTATGAAAATCCGAATGTCAAGGAATATCCGCACTTCTTTAGAAGGGCAAGAGAGCAAAAGCCTAATTTAAAAACGTACTCCATTGCCAACTGGAAGCCTGTACATAATATACTACAAGAAAACGATGCAATCCTATCTGTACACAGGAAAACAGATGCGGCGGTAACAAAACAGGTCATTAAGACCTTGAAAAATACAGATGTAGATGCTCTCTTTCTGCATTTGGACAATGTAGACCACGCAGGTCATAAATTTGGGTATGCATTGGAAAATAAAAAATACATAGGTGCTATTGAGAAAACGGATAAGAAGGTTGGGGAAATAATAAAGGCTTTGAAAAAGCGAAAGGAGTATCAGAAAGAAAATTGGCTTATTTTGGTGTCTACGGATCATGGAGGTAGCGGAAAAGGACATGGAAAGGATACAGCAGAGCATACCACTATTTTTTATATAGCAGCTGGAAAGGATGTAGTCCAAGGAGAATTATTAAAGCCGGTAAATGTGGTGGACGTTACTGTTACTGCATTAAAGCATTTAGGGATTGATGTAAAAGAGGAATGGAAGCTAGATGGGGAGGTTTCGGGACTTTAGAGTTTGTTAGTTACAACAGAATATAAAACAAAGTTATTGATGATAAAGTTGCTAAGTTGTTTGGTCTTATTAGTATGGAGTAATATAGCCATATGTCAGGAAATCTATGTTTCTCCTACTGGAAAAGACACGGGAAGGGGAACAATTAAATCTCCCTATAAAAGCTTGGAAAAAGCTTTGCAGAAAGCGGTCAATTGGAAAGACGGAAACACTATTAGAAAGGTGGACATTTATCTAATGGGCGGAGTTTATAAACTTGTAAATACAATACAGTTAGACGATCGTCATTCCCACATTAATATTAAAGCCTACCAAGACCAAGAGGTGGTTCTATCGGGAGGGTTGAATATACCTGCTAATTACTTAAAAGTTAGTGACCTGAAATTTAGTTCCAAAAAAAGTTCTCTTCCCATTTATGAGGTTAACCTTAGAGAGTTAGGAATTATAGATTTTGGGAATTTGCGTAATGTTGGGTTTTCTAGACCTTACGGACCTGCTTGGGGTGAGCTTTTTGTAAATGGAAAAGCCATGCATTTGGCTCGCTGGCCTAATAAAGGCATGGTGCCCATGGGGAAAGTGTTAGAAAAAGGAGCTATTCCTAGAGAGGATGATTTCTCCGATAGGGGAGGGGTAATTAAATATGATACTTTGCGAATTAGTAATTGGGCCAAGGAGAAAAACGCCTGGATGTCCGGTTATTTTATGCATGGTTATGCGGATGATATGGTGAAGATAGCAAGTATAGATACGCTTAAGAAAACTATTAGCACAGCATCGGCTACCCTATATGGCTATGGAAATGGAAAACCTTGGCAAAAATGGTATGGTGTCAATATATTGGCAGAATTAGATGCCCCAGGGGAATATTATATCGATGCTGAAGAGGGAATGCTGTATTTTATTTCGGATGTAGAAAAAATTTCTAGCGTGGATTTTTCTATTCTTGAAGATCCGTTTTTTCAAATTGAGGGAACAGAGAATTTAACCATACAAGGTATTTCTTTTCAGAATTCGCGAGGAATGGGTATTGCTATGGCCAACACAAATGGAGTTACAATTGATGGATGTACTTTTAAAAATCTAGGAAGTTTGGGGATTTCAGTAGGGAAGGGGATAGAGGCTTTTACCGAGTATAGACATGAAGGGACAGGCAAGGCAAAAGCTGGAGTATTGGGTAGTTTGCTGCAACATTTGTATAGTAATACCACGTTTAATAGAGAAGGTGGATTCAATAATAAAATTGTAAACTGCACATTTTCACAATTAGGAGCTGGTGGGGTTTCTTTGGGCGGAGGTAATCGCTTAACCTTAGAGGAAGGTAATAACATTGTGGAGAATTGTTTGTTTTATGATATAAATAGAATAGAAAAATCATATAGACCTGCCGTACACCTTACAGGCGTTGGAAATAAGGTAATACATAGTGAAATGTACGATCTGCCAAGTGTAGCTATCTTAATGCATGGAAACAACCATACAATTGAATATAACTATATTCACGAGGTGTGTTTAGAAGTAGAAGATATGGGAGCTATTTACTATGGTAGGGATCCTTCTGAAAGAGGAACTGTGGTAAGGTATAATTATATAGCTAATATTCCAGATATTTATAACACTAGTGCTGTTTATCATGACGATGCCGCATGTGGGTTAATTGTAACTGATAATGTGTTCTATAAAGCCGGAAAATTAAATGTTTTAATTGGTGGTGGCTCTGATAATATTTATAAAAACAATTTTTTCATTGAAGGTAAGGTGGGAGTCCGCACTGGTAATAGATTGCAATCTTGGGCTAAATGGGTTTTGGACGAAGGTGGACTTTTTGAGAAGCGAATGGAAGCTGTCAATTATGATCAACCCCCGTATGTAGAGCAATATCCAACGCTTAAGAACTATTTTGAGAATGCGGAAATTCCAACAGGTAATATCGTAGCCGATAACGTATTTATTAATGTCAATGAAGTGTATGTTGGTAAGAAGGAATGGCTAGGTTTTGCCGATTCTAATATTAGTGCTAACAAGATGTTGCCTGAGGTGAAAAGTAAAAACGAATTTATAAATCAAATTGTAAATGAAATTTCTGGTTTGGAAAAATTACCTTTGAAGGAAATCGGTCTGAAAAACTAGGAATGAATCAATGATTTATACCTAAGTACACTAAATGAGAACCTTAT